>NZ_JBSFBM010000063.1:0-23879 GCF_053592955.1 Micromonospora sp. NPDC002411
ACACCTCACCGAACATGAAGAAATCCTTCTTGCCGGCCTTCTCGGCGGCCCGTTCGATGCCCTGGCTGAACTGCGGCCAGAAGTCCATGTTGACGCCGGGGTCCGTCGTACTGCGGGTGGTACCCCACGCGCGATCTTCTCTAACCCTCACCGTAGACGCCGAACCGGGGCGACACGGGCAGTTCGCGGGCGGCGGCGGAGAGTGCCAGGACGAGGCGGTGATCCTGGTGGGCACCCACGTCAGACGACTGAGCCCGCCCGACGGTCGTCGGGCGGGCTCGGGGACAGCACACTGTCACGGCATCAGCAGGGCGAGGTCCTTGGGCATCGTTTCCTTCACGTCCTGCCACTCGCCCTGGGTGACGTGTCGGCGCAGGGTGTCCAGCACCACCTGCGTCACCCGCTCCGGGCCGCCCTCCGCGTCGTACGGGAAGCCCTGCCGGACCTCGTAGAGGAAGTCGTCCCGGTTGAGCTTGATCGGCACGTCGGACGGCACCCATCCGTCGAAGTAGATGCCCCGCACCAGGACCGGCAACTGCTGGGCGAACTCGACGCTCTCGTCGACCGGCAACCGGTCGCGCAGCAGGTGCAGCACCGTGCGCAGGGCGGCGTACGACTGGTTGCGCCGATCCTTCGGCCAGCCGTAGGCGTCCTCGATGTCCTTGAGAATGAGGTTCGTCTTGTCCAGCGAGGACTCGAACGCCGAGATCATCGCGTCAGCCATCGGTCGACCCCCGTTCCGAGGTGTCCCACCGTCGGTCGTCTGCGCGCCGTGGCGGCCCCACCGGGCCGCGGCGGGCCCGCACCGGGCTGCCCTGCGGTGCGCGCCGCGTGTTGTCGGCCGTGCCGACCACGTGCAGGACGGCACCGCGCCGCCGATCCGTCACCACTCGAACCGTCATCCCCGTCACCTCCGTGTCGTCTGCGGCGTCGACCACCCTCGGGGCGGTCGTACCCACCGTCTCCACCCTGCCGGCGGTGCGGGTGACGCGGCCCCACCCGGATCGGGTGAGTTCAGTCGACGGCGAGGAGGTCCGCGAGGGTCTTGGCGTTCGTCTGCGCGTAGTCGCGGTAACAGTTGTTCATGAGGACGTGCGTCTGACCGGCCTCGTCGGCCAGCTCGCGCAGCTTCGGCGCCCAGTCGGCCAACTCCCGTTTGGAGTAGTGGTAGCCGAACTTCTCGTGGATGTCCTTGCTGGTCCACTTGTCGCTGTGCCCGTGGAAGCGCATGACAGCGAGGTCCGCGGTGGCGGCCAGCACCGGCGGCAGCGACGAGCGGTGGCCCTGCGGCATGTCCACGCAGACGTACGGCAGCTGGTGCTCGCGCAGGAAGGTCAGTGTCTCGTCGGCGTTGTCGCCGTCGAACCAGGAGGCGTGCCGGAACTCGTAGACCGGTCGCAGCGGCGCGCAGCGCTTCGCCACCTCCAGCAGGTACTGCTTGTTGGCCCGCTTGATGGTGAACCAGGGCGGGAACTGGAACAGCAACGCGCCCAGCTTGCCCGCCTCGACGAGTGGGTCCAGCGCGGACAGGAAGCGCGTCCAGACCTCCTCGTACGACTGCGCGGGCAGGTCGTCGGGGTAGACGTTCTTCTTGTCGGTCTCCGGACGCAGGTCCTTGTAGAGGGCGCTGACCCTGGTGGGATGCCCGGTCAGCAGGCTGAACGCCTTGACGTTGAAGGTGAAGCCGGCCGGGGTGCGGTCGGCCCACAGCCGCGCGGTCGCCTCGGCGGGCGGCGAGTAGTAGGTGGCGTCCACTTCGACCAGCGGGAACTGCCGCGCGTAGTAGGCCAGCCGCTTCTCCGGGTTGTCAGCGGTCTGCGGATACCAGCCCGAGTCCAGCAGCGTGCGGTCGGTCCAGGACGCGGTGCCCACCAGGATGTCACCCATGGCTCAAGTCCATCGCGCCTCGGACCGACCGGCAACCGCTGGCGTCGCTCAGGCCGCCCGCCGTTCGCGGGTCTGCTTGCAGGTCACACAGGTGGTGGCGGAGGGGAAGATCTCCAGCCGCTCGACCGGGATGGCCGCGGAGCAGCCCTCGCACCAGCCGTAGGTGCCCTCGGCGAGCCGGCCCAGCGCGTGCTCGTACTGGGCCCGGCGGTCCAGGATGGTGCGCAACAGGGACTGCGCGGTGTCCCGCTCGGCCGTCTTGGTTCCGCTGTCGGCCTGGTCGTCGCCGGCGGTGTCGCCGACCTCCACCAGCCGCAGCACCTGGCTCTGGAGCACGGCCTGGTCGTACTCGGCGGTCAGCTCGTCGTACCGCGCCTGGAGTGAGTTCCGGATCTGGTCGATTTCCTTCTGGGAACGGTTCGTGTCGACCGTGTCGTGGACGAGCATCGCTGCCTGCCTTTCCTAAGCCTGTGGCTCACGGTGAACCGGGTGCCGGCGGCGTGGAGCCCCGGTCACGGTCGCATTCGGTACGCGGGCGATCACCCGCGCTCTGTGAGCCGGGCGAGTACCCGCCGGATCGGCGGGGCAAACCGACGAATTCTCGCGGTTGTCAGGCGTCGGTGGCGGGCTCCACGAGCGCGGGGTGGCGGGGGTCGTCGACACGTACCACCACGTCGGCGAAGCTCGCCGGGACGACCTCCTCGGCGTACCTGTCGAACGCCGGCAGAACCCACGCCTGGGCGGGTTCGGTCCGTCGACGCAGCGCCGCCGGGGACACCTGCAGGTGGACGGTGACGTCGAACGGCAGCCCGCCACCGAGCAGCAGTGGACCGCTGACCAGGACGACGCCGCCGGGTGGCAGGTCGACGTAGCGGGCCCGGCTGGCCCGGTCGGCGTCGGCGTCCCAGAGCGACGGGAGCACCCGGCCGGTGCCACCCGGGCCGGCGGGGTCGAGGACCTCCCGACGCAGTCCGGCCTCGTCGACCCATCCCTCGTAGAAGGAGTCCGGGTTGGTGCGGCCCAGTTCGAAGCGCAGTGACGCGGGGCGGAGGAAGTCGCCGGCCCGGACGTGCAGCACCGGAATGCCCTGGGCGCGCAGCGGGTCGACGAGGGCGGCGGCCAGCTCGTCCGGACCGGCGGCGGAGGGGCCGTCGATCGCCACCCGCAGCCGGGCGGGTCCGGAGTCGGCGGTCGCGGCGCCTGTCGCGGCGTCGACCAGCCGGCCGGTCAGCTCGGTGACGAGCAGGTCGGGCGAGATCGGGCGGATGCGCACCGGACCATCCTGCCCCGCGTCGGGCAGGTCGGTGAGGCGGGTCAGCCGGTGCGGTCGATGGTCACCCGGGCGTCGTCGGCCAGCCGGTAGCCAACGCCGTAGACGGTGGTGACCAGGGGCACGTCCACACCGACCTTGCCGCGCAGCCGACGCACGTGCACGTCGACGGTACGCACGCCGGCGTGCTCGTAGCCCCAGACGGCGTTGAGCAGTTGCAGTCGGGTGAACACCCGGCGCGGATGGGCGACCAGGTGCAGCAGCAGGTCGAACTCCAGCCGGGTCAGCGGCAGCGGCTCGTCGTCGCGCAGCACCGAGCGGGACGAGGCGAGAATGTGCAAGGCCGGGATGGTCGGGCTGATCGCCCGGGTCGGCGACCGGTTGGCGGGCGTCTGCTCGGGGCGGCGTTCGGCCGGCACGGACCCGACGATCACGCCCTCGCCGCGTTCGAGCATCTCGCGGGCGGCCTCCAGCAGCCGACGTGCCGCCGGGGTCAGCGACTCCTCACAGGCCAGCGGGATGGACAGCGTCACGGTGAGCACTGGCGTCGCGGTGTTCGCCGGGCGACGCTGACCGCCGGGCGGTCGACCGGGCACCGCGGGTTGCGACGTGTGCCATCCGGCGCGCGACGAGGCAGGGCTGACCGACATGGTCCTCCTTGGGCTGGTCCGGGTATCTCCCCACGGCCCGGGACGCCGCTTCATCGATGCTTCCCGGCACCCGGGCGAGGGTCAAGAGGCGGCTGCGTTGCATGAATGTGACAATTGACGAACACATCGGAGCCGGGCGCTCGCTCTGCGTACGAGCTTGATGATTACAGCAGAGTCGCCGAGATGCCCCGATACGGGGGTCCCCGCCCGGTTCACCGAGGTGGTCGCAGGCCGCCTGACCAGGGCCTACCGGGTGTGGTCCACGCTGATCGGAGCCTCGTCGGCCAGGCGGTAGCCGACCCCGTAGACGGTGGTCACCACCTCCGACCCGGCCAGCTTGGCGCGCAGTCGGCGGACGTGCACGTCAACGGTCCGGGCCACCGCGTGCTCGTACCCCCAGACGCTGGACAGCAGTTGCAGGCGGGTGAAGACCCGGCGTGGCCGTTCGGCCAGGAACAGCAGCAGCTCGTACTCGATGCGGGTCAGCGGGATGACCCGGTCGCCCTGGCGGACCATCCGCGAGCCGGCCAGGATGCGGACGTGGGGCGCGTCGGCGGACGGCTCGCCGCCGCCGACGGGGATCGGCGCCGGTCGCGGCCCGGGGGCGAGGTCCTCGACGGTACGCAGCTGACCCTCCCCCGACTCGGCCAGCTCGCCGAGGAGCTGGACCAGCCGGGCCAGCCGTGGGCTCAGCGGCCCGGGGACGAGGTCGAGGGTGATGGTGAGGGTCGGGGCGGTGCGCGGACGGGTCGGGCGCGTCCCCGGGTGGCGGCGCGTGGGGATGGCGACGACGGACATGATGCCTCCTGAGTGGCGGTACGTCCGCCACGCCTGGTGCGGCGTGACGGTCAGCGGCGCGCCCACCCGGTGTTCACGGGCGACGCGAGTGCAGAGGTGTGCAGCGGGGTCGGGCCGAGAGCCGGCAGGCCGGCGATCCGCCACGCGGCGAAGCCACCGACCACGTCGGTGGCCCGGTGCAGGCCGACGTCCTGCAGGGCGGCGGCGGCCAGCGACGACGTGTAGCCCTCCTGGCAGAGGATCATCACCGGTACGTCGTAGTCGACGGCCTCGGGCAGTCGGGCCGGGCAGCGCGGGTCGAAGCGCCACTCCAGCACGTTGCGCTCGACAGTGAGCGAGCCGGGCACCACGCCGTGCGCGGCCCGCTGCGCGGCGGGCCGGATGTCGACCAGCAGAGCGCCGGCCCGGTACGCCAGGTGAGCCTGTTCCGGGTCGAGCCGGTCCAGCCGAGCCCGCGCGGCGGCCAGGATCTCGTCGATGCCGCGGGAGCCCGCGGGCGGCACGGGTGCCGGACAGTGCTCGGCGGTTACCTGCATTATCGGTTCCTTCCGGTAACAGGGGGTTGGTCGTGACTCGCCGGGCTCACCAGGACGTGCCGGCCTCGGCGACCTCGGCGATCCGCAGCCGGCCGTCCACGAGGTCGTAGCGGGTCATCCGCAGCAACGCGGGCCGGTAGACGTGCACGCTGACCGCCGGATCGGGGCCGTGGTTGGTCACCCGGTGCACGTGTCGGGGTCCGAAACGGCGACCGACGCCGGCCGGCAGCAGCCGCGGGCGTAGCCGACCGGCGCTGACCGTCTCCTCGGTGAGCACGCCGCTGACGACCCGGAACGCACCGGAGGATCCGCCGTGGTCGTGCAGGTCGGTGCCCTGCCCGGGCAGCCAGCTCAGCGCCCACACCTCGTGCTCGTCGCTGACGGCGAGGCGGGCGTACCAACGTTCGGCGGGGTCGAAACGCAGCGCGACCGGCCAGCCGGCCGGGTCGGCCCACCGGGCGGCGACGGTGAGCAGGTCGGACTCCGGACGGTGGTGCGTCATGGCGGTTCCTCGCGGGTCGTTCGGCGGGGTGCCCTCGTACTCTAGACGGCAAAGCCTATAGGTTTAGTAGGTAATTCCACACACTGGGACACCGATCAGCTCCACGGTCGGTCAGCGCAGCACCGGCGGGTCCACCCGGTAGCCGGGCAACGAGGGCCACCGCACCGTCAGCACCACCGACGCGCGCTCGGCGAACCAGGAGTGGTCCACTCCCCGGGCCCACACCACGTAGTCGCCGGGCACCGCCAGTCGTACCGTGCGGTCGGGCAACTCCACCCGAAAACAACCCTCGACGAGGACGAGCAGAGTGGTACGCCGCTCCCCCGTCGCCCACCGCGACCGGGCCTGCCCGGGTGGGTGCACGCCCCACTTCACCTCGACGTCGGCGCTGTGCCGGATCTCCCCCGGCGGCGCGAAGTGCCCGAGCAGCCAGCCGGCGTTGGTGGCACCGTCGACACCCGCGTTGCCCACGTACACCGTCTCAGCCATCGGACCCTCCCCCAGCTCGCCGGCCGAGCAACCTATCAGGACAGGCCCAGGCCGGGTGTCGAAGTCCTCGGTCGAGCCGAGGCGGAGCCCAGACGGCGTCCGGCGAGGCGGAGCCTCGTCTGGATACCGGTGTCGTATCCGGACGAGGCTCCAACGCGGCCGGTCGGCGTCTGGGCCCGTCGCAGGCCGGCCAGGGGCTTTGACACCCGGCCTAGCCTGGAGGGGTGACCGACGACCTCGACGCCGAGACGCTGGCGTTCGCACACCGGATGTTCGACCTGGCCCGCGCCGGCTCCACCGAGGAGCTGGCCGCGCAGCTCGACGCCGGCCTGCCGGTCAACCTCACCAACGACAAGGGCGACACGCTGCTGATCCTGGCCGCGTACCACTCTCACCCGGACACCGTGGCCGCTCTGCTCACGCGCGGGGCCGACCACACCCGGGCCAACGACCGGGGCCAGACGGCGCTGGCCGCGGCGGTCTTCCGCAGCAGCACGGACGCGGTCCGCGCGCTCCTCGCCGCCGGGGCCGACCCGGCCCACGGCAACCCGTCCGCGATGGAGACCGCGCAGTTCTTCGACCTGCCGGAGATGACGGAGCTGCTGCGCGCCGGCTGACACCGACCCCGACGGGCCGGTATACAGGGTCGGTGGAAGATCCTCTGCCCGAGCAGATGCGGGCCGCCAGCACCGCGCTGCTGGCCGCGCTCGACCCCGCCGCCCGCGACGACGCCGTGCACCCGTTCGACGACGAGTCCGCCCGACGCTGGCTGGAATACCGGCCCCGACCCCGACCCGGCGTCAGCCTCGCCGCGATGGACGTCGCCGGCCGCAAGGCCGCCCACCGGCTGCTGGCCACCGCGCTCAGCCCCTCGGCGTACGCGCAGGCGATGGCGATCATCGCGCTGGAGGAGGTGCTGGACCGGGCCGAGGACTGGCAGCGCGGCCGGCACAGCGCTGACTACTGGGTGGCCGTCTTCGGTGACCCGGCGCGCGACGACCGCTGGGCGTGGCGGTTCGAAGGGCATCACCTGTCGGTGACCATGACGGTGGTCGACGGCCAGGTCTCCCCCGCCCCGATCTTCTTCGGCGCCAACCCGGCGGCGGTCCGCTACGCCGGCCGTCCGGTCTCCCGCCCCCTTGGCGTCGAGGAGGACCTCGCCCTGGCGCTGCTCGACGCGCTGGGCCCCGCCGAACGGGCCGCCGCGATCATCGCCGACGACGCGCCGGCGGACATCATCAGCGCCACCCGAGGGCAGGTCGACGCACCGCTGGAACCGCTCGGCGTACCGTCGGACCGGATGGGCCCGACCGGCCGCGCGCTGCTCCACCAGGTGGTCGCGCTCTACCTGGACCGGCTGCCGCCCGAGCTGGCCACCCGGGAGGCGGCTCGACTGGACGCCGGCCCGCTGCACTTCGCCTGGGCCGGTCCCACCCGCGCCGGGCAGCGCCACTACTACCGGGTGCAGGGCGACGACCTGCTGATCGAGTACGACAACACCAGCCCGGACGGCAACCACGCGCACACCGTGCTACGCCGCCCTGCCAGCGACTTTGGTGCCGACATCCTGGCCGGTCACCACCGAAGCCACCACTAGCCCTTGTCGATCATGGAGTTGCGGTGGGCGACTTGGCCCGTTACGCCACTTTTGCGGGGCACCACACGTACATGATCGCCGTGGTCAGGGCCGGGTCGCCTCGATGAGGAAGCGTTGGGCGTGGGCGGTGAGAGGGCCCTTGGTGGTGATGCGGTCGTGCAGGGTCAGAAGTTGTTCGCGGTAGCGGTCGACAGTGAACCCGGGCACCGTCCAGATCACCTTGCGCAGGAACCAGACCACCGCGCCGATGTCGAAGAACT
Source organism: Micromonospora sp. NPDC002411 (assembly GCF_053592955.1). NCBI lineage: Bacteria > Bacillati > Actinomycetota > Actinomycetes > Micromonosporales > Micromonosporaceae > Micromonospora > Micromonospora sp. NPDC002411. The sequence continues at coordinate 7,990 of NZ_JBSFBM010000063.1, forward strand.
CCGCCCGCAGGGTCGCCCGGCGCAGGTCGACCACCCGCAGGCCGGCTGCCTCGGCGGCGCCGACCGCGTGGTCGGGATGCCGGGTGGCCGGCGGCGGCAGCGGACCGAGGATCGCCTCGCTCAACTCCCGCATGGTGCCCGCCCCGATCTGCTGGGACAGGAACGTGCCGCCCGGTCGCAGCACCCGCGCCGTCTGCTCCCAGTCGGTGCGTACCGGATGCCGGCTGACCACCAGGTCGAAGGAGGCGTCGCGGAAGGGCAGTGGCCCGGCCGGGTCGACGGCCACCACCGTCGCGCCCACTCTTCGCAGGGTCCGTCGGGCGACCACGACGTTGGGCGGCCAACCCTCGGTGGCCGTCAGGAGCTTCGGTGGCCGTGGCACCTCGGCGAGCACCTCACCACCGCCGGTGTCCACGTCCAGTGCGGCGGCGGCACGCGCCATCCGATCGGCGACCATGCGGGCGTACCCCCAAGGTGGTCGCTCCTCGGTGGCCCGCCCGGCAAGCCAGTCGAAGCCCCACCCGTCGACGGGGGCGGCAGCGGCCTCCGCGATCAGTTCCTCGGCGTCACGCTCGGCGTCCATGGCGGCCAGCCTCGTGGTCGGTCACCCCGCCGGCAACCCATTTGCGCCGCACCGGCCGGGGCCTGTCGCGTCGGGACGGCCGCGTCGCGGAGCCGCCGCTGGCCGATGCCCCTGGGCGGCGGCAGTCCTCAGCCGAGGCTGAGCTGGTGTTCCTCGAGGGCGGCCTGGAGGATGCCGAGCGCCTTGTCGCCCATGCCGTGCAGTCTGGCCAGGTCAGCTCGGGGGACGTCCGCGAGCTGACGCAATGCGGTGTAGCCGGCGCCGTGCAGGGCGCGGGTGGCGGGTGCACCGATCTTGGGAAGCGCGTCCAGGGACGAGGTCATCCGTGATGATAAACCGGCCAGCCGCACCGGCGGCGTCCCGTTCATGCGCGCCGCGGGCCGGGTCAACGCCTGGCTGTGCGTAACCGGAAGCCGGGTCGGGTCAGCGGCTGGGCCAGGGGCGCGGGATTTCGCCGGTAGAGCCACCGAGGGCCTCCAGGCCGCCGGCCTCGGCCCGGCCGCCATCGAACTGGCGCATCAACCGGGCGCCCAGATGGACGCCGACCCCGCCGATGGCCAGCGCGACCAGCTCGGTGACCAGGATCGCGGCTGACGCCCCTCGTTGCGGCGACTGCGACCGGACCAGGCAGGTGAGCAGGAACATGCCGGCCATCACCGCGTTCACCAGGTTGAAGGCGACGGCGGTGCGGCGGGTGCGGTCCCCCGGTACGTCCCACAGGTCGACCATGCCCGCCACCGCGGTCAGCGCAGCGGCGACGAGGGCGGCGACACCCGTCCAGTAGCCCACCTCGCCCAGGAACGCCGGCCCGCCGACGACGTCGGTGAGGTCGAAGACCGTGGCGCTGACGAACAGCCCGAGCGGGAACGTCACCAGCATCGGTTGGATCGGATGCCCCTGCACTCGCAGTCGGCTCTGCATCGGTCCTCCCCCGGGTCGGCGCAGCTCACCTGACCAGAGTGCTACCCGAGCACGCTCGCGGCGAAACGATGCCGCCCGACTCGCCGCTGACCGGACGAACGGACACCACACCACAAGCCCTGATCACCTCGCGTTTCAGGAAACCGGGCCATCGCAACGCCTCGGATAGCGCGCCTTCACGGAACCCGAGTCGATCATGAAGGTGCAGCGCGAGCAGGCGCGGCGTGGTCAGGCGTCGCGGGGGCGGGAGACCGTGTGGACCAGTCGCTCGGCCACCTCGCGCAGCGGGATGTCCAGCGACGTCGCGGCCGTACGCAGTACGTCGAGGGCCTCGGCCGGTGGGCACCCGCGCTGGGTCATGATCACGCCGACGGCCTGGCCCACCACCCCTTCGTGGAGCAGCGCGGCGTCCCGTTCGCTGGCGACGGTGAGTTGCCGCTTGCGGTCGCGTACGGCGGCCAGCAGCAGGCCGGCGTGTTCGGCGAGCAGCATCGCGGTCAACTGGTGTTGCGGGGTCAGCAGGTCCGGCGAGGCGGCGTAGAGGTTGATCGCGCCGATCACCTGGTCGTCGATGTCCACCGGCGCGGAGATCACCCCGCGTACGCCGAGGTCGCGGGCGCGCGCCGTCCAGACCGGCCAGCGGGGCTCGGCGGCCAGGTCGGCGGCGAGGATCATCTCGCGGCGTTGGATGGCGCTCATCGCCGGAGAGTCCGGGCCGTGTCGCAGGTCGTCCAGCCCGGCCAGCCGCTCGTCGGAGGCGGCCACGCCGGCCGGTTCGCCGGCGCGGAGGGCGGTGAAGCCGCACCAGCGCACCCCGGCCACGGCGTCCCGGGTGATCCGGACCAGCGCCAGCAGCGCTTCGTCGAAATCGGTCAGGGCGATCAGGCCTGCGGTCAGTTCCCGTAACAGCGCGGCGGCCTCCAGGACGCCGAGGGTCTGCACCACCGGCTCCCGCGTATCGATGTTCACCGCTTCGCAGCCTCCGTGCCCGTCCGCGCCTGCCCGCCGGGCATCGTCACCTGTGTCATCGTCTGCTCTCTCCCGACTTGACCGACCAGCCCTACTACCCTCGCAAACCCTGGTCGAAACGACGTAAATCGGGGCCTCTCGGCGCGCGGGGTCGCGCGGCGAGAGGCCCCGGACGCCTACGTCAGCGGGAGGTGCCGCTGAGCCGCCGCCCGATCGACGCGATCAGCCGGTCCAGCTCGGAGCCGAACGGGTTGTCGTGCACCAGGTACGTCCAGGTGGCGGTGGGCCGGACCAGGGTGCCGTCGTCGGCCTGCCAGTCCTCATCGAATTCGGTCTCGTTGAAGGTGGCGATGGTGCGGGCCTCGATCTCCGGGATCAGGTCGTTGAACGCCGGCACGGCGGCCCGGTGGAACTCGTCCAGCGGGTCGAGCCGGCCCAGCGCGCGCAGGTGCACGCCCTCGCGGACCTCCGACAACTCGGCCAGGTGCTCGGCCCAGAGCCGGTCCAGGTGGTAGAGCGCGATCGAACGGGCCGCTCGGGCGAGCAGGTCCTCGTCCATCTCGCCGGCCTTCTCGGGCTCCTTCTCCAGGAGCATCACCGCGGCCACGTCGCTGGTCAGCAGCCGCTCGCGACGGGCGGCGAGGGCCTTGCGCTGCTGCTCGATCACCACGCTGTAGCGCCAGGTGTTGCGGTGGATCTCGTGGTTGACGCCCTCGGCGACCCGCTGGGCGTGCTCGACTGCGTAGTCGACCTGCTCGTCGGTCACCAGGCCGTCCGCGTTCATCCGCGGCGACGCCGGCACCGAGTCGGCGGCGTGCCGGACGACCAGGTCGTCCTCCAGGCTGACGAAGAAGACCGAGCCACCCGGGTCGCCCTGCCGGCCGGCCCGACCGCGCAGCTGGTCGTCCACCCGCCGGCTGTCGTGCCGGCCGCTGCCGATCACGTAGAGCCCGCCCAGCTCGGCGACCCGTTCCTGGTCGCTCTGGTCGCTGCCGCCGAGCCGGATGTCGACACCCCGGCCGGCCATCTGGGTGGAGACGGTCACCGAGCCGTACGCGCCGGCCTCGGCGATGATCGCCGCTTCCTCGTCGTCGTTCTTGGCGTTCAGCACGACGCAGGGCACCCCGGCGGCGTTAAGGCCGGCGGCCAGGCCCTCGGACTCCTTGACGTCGAGGGTGCCGACCAGCACCGGCCGCCCCTTGGCGTGCCAGCGCTGGATCTCGTCGATCAGCGCCTCGTCCTTCTCGGCCCGGGTGGCGTAGATGCGGTCCGGCTCGTCCTCGCGGATGCACGGGGTGTTCGGCGGGATCACCGCGACCTCGAGGTTGAAGAACTCGCGCAGCTGGTCGCCGACGTGCACCGCGGTGGCGGTCATCCCGCAGACCTTCGGGTAGAGCGCGATGTACGCCTGCATGGCGATGGTGCCCAGCACCTCGCCCTCGGCGGTGGCGTCCAGGCCCTCCTTGGCCTCGACCGCGGCCTGGAGGCCGTCCGGCCAGCGGCGGCGCTGGGCCACCCGGCCGCGCATCTCGTCGACCAGCTCGACCGAGCCGTCCCGGACGATGTAGTCCACGTCGCGGTGCAGCAGGGCGTGTGCGTGCAGCGCCACGTTGACCGCGGAGAGCTGCGCGACGTGCTCCTCGTCGTACAGGTCGATGCCGAGCTTGGCCTCGATGGCGGCCAGGCCGGCGGAGGTGAACGCCACGCTCCGCCCGTCCTCGGCGACCGTGTAGTGCTTGCCCTTGCGCAGGCCGCGGACCAGGGCGGCGGCGGCGTGCACCGGGTCCTGCTCGCCCGGCACCGCGCCGGCCAGGACCATCGGCACCCGTGCCTCGTCGATCATGATCGAGTCGGCCTCGTCGACGATCGCGGTGGTCAGCGGGGGTTGCACCCGGTCCTCCACGTCGGTGACCAACTGGTCGCGCAGGTAGTCGAAGCCGGCCTCGCTGACCGAGACGTAGGTGACGTCGCAGGCGTACGCGTCGCGCCGCTCCTGCGGGGAGGACGCCTCGTTGACCCAGCCGACGGTGAGGCCGAGCAGGGTGTAGACCGGCTCCATCCACTGGGCGTCGCGGCGGGCCAGGTAGTCGTTGATGGTAAGCACGTGCACCGGCCCGTTGCCCAGCCGAACGTGCCCGTACGCGGCGATCGTGGCGGTGAGTGTCTTGCCCTCACCGGTGGCCATCTCGGCGACCTTGCCGGAGAGCAGCGACATCGCGCCGAGCAGCTGCACGTCGTACGGCCGCTGGTCGAGGCCTCGGCGGGCGGCCTCACGGCCGACGGCGCAGATCTCCTCGTAGCCGGTGGCGGCACCGGCGGCCTCGGTCAGCTCGGCGTCGTCGAGCGCGGCGAGCTCGTCCGCGCGCGCCTCGATAGCCGGCAGCAGTTTCTCCAGCGGAGCAAGATCCACGGTCGAGCCGGGGCGCTGAAGGAACCGCCGGAACTTGCTCTTGAACCGTTGCGACACACCCATGAGCGGCAACGGTACGCGATTCGGGCCGGCATGCGCGGCCCGGCCGCCGACAAGTTGGCGGATCAGACGGGCTCAGCCGACCAGTAGCTGGTGGGCGGCCAGCTCACGGTAGAGCGGGTCGGTCGCGGTCAGTTCGGCGTGGGTGCCGACGGCGACCACCCGACCGCCGTCGAGGACCACGATCTGGTCGGCGTCGACCACGGTGGCGAGCCGGTGCGCCACGATCAACAGCGTCCGGCGGACGGCCACCGCGTCGATGGCCCGGCGCAGCGCGGCCTCGTTGCGCGAGTCGAGGTTGCTGGTGGGCTCGTCGAGCAGCAACACCGGCGGGCCGGCGAGCAGGGCCCGGGCGATGGCCAGCCGCTGCCGCTCACCCCCGGAGAGCAGCACCCCGCCCTCCCCCACCTGGACGTCCAGCCCTTCGGAGGTGCGGTGCGCCAGGTGCGCGAGGTTGACCTCGTCGAGGACCTTGCGGAGCCGGTCGTCGGTGGCGTCCGGCGTGGTGATCAGCAGGTTCTCCCGCAGCGTGCCGGCGAGCACGGGGGCCTCCTGCTCGACGTAGCCCAGCCGGGCCCGCAGCAAGTCGCGGGGCAGATCCCGAACGTCGGTGCCGTCGAGTCGGACCGCGCCGGCGCTCACCTCGTAGAAGCGTTCGACCAGCGCCAGCAGTGTCGACTTGCCGGCGCCGGAGGGGCCGACCAGCGCGGTACGGGTGCCGGTGGGCACCGTGAAGCTGACCTCGTGCAGCACCGGCTCACCGCCCGGGTAGCCGAACCCCACCCGGTCGAACTCGATCATCGGCGCGGGCCGACGTGGGCTGGTCGTCGCCACGGCGGGCGCGGGCCGATCCGCCGCGCCCTCCGCGGGCACGGCGAGGATCTCCTCGATCCGCTGGAGGGCACCCAGACCGGACTGCAACTGGGTGTACGCCCGCAGCACCTGGCCCAGCGGCAGCGCCAGCAGGAACAGGTACATGACGAAGGCGACCAGGTCGCCGACGGAGATCGCCCCGGCGGCGACCCGCGCCCCGCCGATGCCGAGCACCAGCAGGAACGCGCCCTGCACGGTGATCGAGCCGATCGGGCCGACCACCGACTGCACCCGGGCCACCCGCAGCCCGGCCGTGTACGCCTCCCGCGCGCTGCCGGTGACCGTCTGCGTCTCCCGGGCCTCGGCGCGGCTGGCCCGGATGGTCCGGGCCGCCGAGATGGCCCGCTCCACCGCCGAGGTCATCTCGCCGATCCGCTCCTGGGCGGCACGGGCCAACGCCCGCACCCGGCGGACGAAGGTGAGCGCGAAACCGAGCCCGAGCGCCACCCCGAGCAGTGTGACGCCGAAGAGCAGCGGGTCGAGCAGCACCATGGCCGTGCCGGCGCCGACCACCGTCACCGCCCCGGTGACCGTCTCGAAGAGCCCGGAGGTGACGACCGCGCGCAGCAGTGTGGTGTCCGAGCCGACCCGGGAGAGCAGGTCGCCGGTGCGTCGGCTGTCGTACTCGGCGATGGGTAGCCGCAGCAGGTGACCGGCGAGCCGGCGGCGGGTGCCCAGCACCAACCCTTCGGCGGTGCGTTGCAGCAGGTAGTCGCGCAGCCCGCCGATGGCCGCGCCGAGCACCACGAGGACCACGAGGACCGTCACCAGTGCGGAGACCGTCTGGTTGGCGCCGATCCGGTCGAGCACCGACCGGGTGAGCAGCGGCTGCGCCAGCGACGCCGCCGCGCCGAGCAGCGACAGCACACCCACCACGACCAGGGTGCCGCGGTGCTCACGCAGGTACGGCAGCAGCGCGGCCAGGCCGACCGGCCGTTCCTTCGCGGTGCTGACCGGCCGGTCCTTCGGGGTGCTCATGCCGGGAACGGTAGTCCGCCGCGTCACCCACCCGGGCGGGGTCCGGGCCGACAAGCGGCACGGGGGCCGGTCCAGCACCCGCCCGGGGTGCGCTCAGGCGGACAACACCACCTGGAGTTCCTGGCGTCGACGGTCGGCCAGATCGGTGAGCAGTGTGGGTGCCTCGTCGAACGGCACCACCGCCGAGACGAGGTGCTTGCGGACCGTGTCCCCGTACGCGCGGAGCAGGTCGATGGTCTCGGCGGAGAGCCGCTCGCGGTCCCAGGTGGGGGCGAGCCCGCGTGGCACCCGGCCGATCTGCGCGCAGCGCAGCGAGAGGCCGTTGTGGTGGAACTCCTCGCCGAGCCGGACGGCGTCCGCGCCCTCCTGGTAGAAGGCCAGGTCGATGACGGTGCCCTGGGGGCGCAGCAGCCGCAGGGCGAGCTGCAACGCCCAGGCCTGCCCCCGGCACTGGAACACCACGTCGGCGCCCCGGTCGCCGGCGGTGTGCGCCCAGCGGGTCTTGAGCACGACCGCCGGGTCGTCCGCGTCCGGCTCGAGGGTCTCCAGGCCGAGCGCCTCGGCGGCGTGGCGGCGGTGCGGGGTGGGGTCGAGCACCACCACCGAGGCAGCGCCGTTGCGCCGGGCGAACAGCGCCGTCAGCAGCGCCACCACACCGGCGCCGACCACGGCGACGCGCCGGCCGCGTACCCCGTCGCCGAGCGCGCGGACGTCGGCGCCGTGCAGGTCGGCGGCCGCGTGCAGGAGACCGTTGGCGCAGATCGGGCCCATGTGCGCCACGTAGACGCCGAGCAGCGGGTCCAGGTCCTCGGGCAGCGGCACGAACCGCTCGGCAACCGGGTCGGCCAGCCAGCCGGTCCGGTGCCCGTAGGTCATGGCGCCGACAGTGCCCACCGCGACGGCCGGCGTCTCGCTCTCCACCACGCGGCCGACCTGCATGTAGCCCAGCCGGGTCACCGGGTACGGGGTGCTCGCCGCGCCCGGCTGGAACAGGCCCAGGTCGGCGTTCCAGGTGACGTTGAGGTACGGGTTCGTGCCCTTGACGTAGCTCAGCTCGGTGCCGGCGGAGACGCCGCTGAAGAGCGTCTCGACCCGGAACGTGCCGGGGCGCAGCGGCGCGGCGTCCTGCTCGACCAGCTCGACCCGGCCGGGACCGGTGACCACCACGACCTTGTCACGCATCGACTGTCACCCCCGTGTGCAGCGCCGCCGGAGCGGTCGGGGCGGTCAGTCGTACGGTCGTGCCGGTGCGGGCGGAGTCGGCCACCGCGAGGGCCAGCCGCTGAGTCGCGAGGGCCTCGGCGTACGGGACGCGCACGTCGTCGCCGACGCCGCGGACGGCGTCGACGAAGGCCCGGTCCACCGCCACCCGGGCGGCCTCCGGGTCGGCGGGCACGTGTCGTTCGCCGTCGGCGTCGCGGATCGACAGGCCGTCCTCGGTGAGGGCGAGGGCCAGCCCGTCGGCGAGGATCTCCAGGCCGGCGCGGTGCTTCCAGCCGAGCACGCAGGCCGCGCTGAGGGTGCCGACCGCCCCGTCGGCGAAGCGCAGCACGGCGGTCGTCACCGAGTCGATGTCGGCGCCGTCGACCGGCGGCGGGGTGCCGTTGCCGTACGCGGTGACCTCGGTCACCTCGCCGGCCAGCACGCGGACCAGGTCCAGCACGTGGGCGGCCTGCTCGACCACCGGCCCGCCGGAGCGGTCCCGCCGCGACCACCAGGCCACCGGGGGCACCTTGTCCAGCCAGGCGCCGCTGACCATCCGGACGGGACGGTCGGCGAGCAGCTCGCGGGCCTGGTCGAGCACGTTCAGGTAGCGCCAGTGGTGGCCGACGGCGGTACGCAACCCCCGACGCGCGACCAGCTCGGCGATCCGTTCGGCGGTGGCCAGGTCGACCGCGACCGGTTTCTCCACGAACATGGGCACCCCGGCCTCGACCAGCGCCTCCTCGGCGGGGCCGTGCGCGAACGGCGGTACGCAGACGTACACCGCGTCGGGGTTGGTGGCCAGCAGCTCGGCGATGTCGGCGCAGACCCGCGCGCCGTGCGGCGTGGCCAGCGCGGACGCCGCCTCCGGCGCGACGTCGGTGACCCCGACCAGTTCGACGTCGTCGAAGCCGGACAGCACGCGCGCGTGACGTTGTGCCACTCCGCCGGCTCCGACCAGACCCACTCGGCACTGACGCATTCGTCACCCCTTCGAAGACAATTCATGTGCGATGGGAGCAGTCCCCCGGGGTGTGCGCAATCAAACGTTCATCCCCCGGGAACGCACTGGCGTCACCTCTGTGATCAAGCTGTTGCCAAGAAAGCGGTTAACGCGCGGCAGGGAATGGGAACAACCAATTTTGGTTTTCCACGCACGAATGGAGGGGTGCCCGTGCGGGATGCGACATCGAGCGTTTCACCGGTGGTGGAGGCGTGGGCCACGTATCGGACGACGACGACGGCCGACTGGCCGACACGTCGGCTGATGCGGGCCAAGGGTGAGACCCGGGTCAGCGTGGTGCTGCCGGCGCGCAACGAGGAGGCCACCGTCGGCGCGATCGTGTCGACCATCCGAGAGCACCTGATGGATCGGGTCGCCCTGGTTGACGAGCTGATCGTGGTGGATTCACGCTCGACCGACCGCACGGCGCAGGTGGCTCGGGCCGCCGGCGCGGAGGTGGTCAGCCAGGACGCGATGACCCGGGGGCTGCCCCGGCTCACCGGCAAGGGCGACGCCCTGTGGGCCGGACTGGCCGCCGCCGAGGGGGACGTGGTGGCGTTCATCGACGCCGACCTGCGGGAGTTCCGGCCGCACTTCGTGACCGGGCTGCTCGGCCCGCTGCTGACCGACTCCTCGGTCGACTTCGTGAAGGGGTTCTACCACCGGCCGTTGGTCGGCACCGCCAGCGTTGAGCAGGACGGCGGGGGCCGGGTGACCGAGCTGATGGCCCGACCGCTGCTCAACCTGTTCTGGCCCGAGTTGGCCGGTTTCGTGCAGCCCCTCGCCGGTGAGTACGCGGGCCGCCGGGACGTGCTCTCCCGGGTGCCGTTCGTGTCCGGGTACGGCGTGGAGACGGCCATGATGATCGACCTGCTCGACCTGGTCGGCCTGGACGCGATGGCGCAGGTCGACCTCGGCGAGCGCAAGCACCGGCACCAGGACACGGCGGCGTTGGGCCGGATGTCGGCGCAGATCATGTTGACCGCCTGGTCCCGGTTGCAGCGGCGCGGCTGGGCGACCCCCGGGTTGACGCCGGAGTCGTTGCTGACCCAGTTCCGTCGCGGCGGCTCGGACACCCTGCCCAACCTGGACCGCGAGATCGTGGTCACCGACGTGTCCATCGAGGAACGCCCGCCGCTGGCCGAGTTGCGCCACCGGGTGCCCCGCCGACGGGTGGCCGCCGCGTGAACACGAGAGAGGGACGAGCCGGATGAGCCTTACCGTGCTGATGAACGCCGGGCCGTGGCTCTCCGTGCCACCGCCCGGCTACGGCGGCATCGAGAACGTGATCGCCACGCTCGTGCCGGAGCTGCGCCGCCTGGGCGTACGGGTGGTGCTCGCCTCGGTGGGCAGCAGCACCCTGCCGGTGGACGAGCGGGTGTCGGTCTTCGCCGACGGGCAGTTCGCCTCGTTACAGCGGCCGTACAACCAGGTCTGTGGTGTTGCCCAGGCGCACCTGGCCGGGGTGGTCCGCGAGCTGCACTCCCGCGACGACATCGACCTGGTGCACGACCACGTGGAGGCGGTCGGCCTGGCCACGCTCGCCGCGATGGGACCGGCCGGCCCGCCGACCCTGCACACCCTGCACTGGGACCTGGCCAAGCACCCGGCGCTCTACGGCAGCCTGGACGGCGGCGACCGCGTCCGGGTCAACGGGGTCTCCGCGTCGCAGCTGGCCCGGGCGCCGCTGGCGCTGCAGGAGCACTCGGTGGGGCACGTGCACCTGTCCACCCCGCTCGCCGTCGACGCCGACCGTCGACCCCGACCGGAGAAGGGCGAGCACCTGCTCATCCTGGGCCGGATCAACCCGGGCAAGGGCCAGGACGTGGGTGCCCGACTGGCCCACCGGGTCGGGTTTCCACTGGTGTTGGCCGGCCCGGTGGGGCCGTACCACCGACCGGCCGATCTGGCCGCGGCCGGCGACGAGGCCCGGCAGAACCCGGACGTGCGGTTCTTCCTCGACGAGGTGGCCCCGCACGTCGACGGTGACCTGGTTCGCTGGGTGGGCACGGTGGCCGGCCAGGAGCGGGACGACCTGCTCGCCAGCGCTCGCGCGTCGCTGTTCCCGCTGCGGTGGGAGGAGCCGGGAGGCACGGCGGTGGTCGAGTCGCTCGCCCTGGGTACGCCGGTGGTGGCGACCTCCCGGGGCTGCCTGCCGGAGCTGATCGAGCACGGCCGCACCGGGCTGCTCACCGCCGAGGAGGAGGAGCTGGGTGAGCTAGTGCTCGCCAGCGACCTGCTCGACCCGGACGAGTGTCGGCGGGTGGCCGCGCAGCGGTTCACCCCGGCGGTGATGGCCCAACGCTACGTGGAGCTGTACGAGCGGGTCCGCCACCTGTCCCGCGCGCCAAGGCTGCTGCCGGCCTGACCGTCGGAGGCGTTTGCCGGCGGCGGCAGCGGGTAGCCGGCAGCGCTCGTACCCGCCGTCGCAGCGAGGAGCCGGGAATGGTCGGACCGATGGCCCACTCCCGGGCCCGACCCAACCCGGCCGACGGCAAGGCGCCTGTCCGACGTGCCGCGTCGACGGTGGGCGTGCTGTTCCTGCTGATCGGCGTGCTCGGCTTCGTACCCGGGATCACCAGCGGAATGCACGACCTGCGCTTCGCGGGCCACGGCTCGGGCGCGTACCTGTTCGGGGTCTTCCAGGTGTCGGTGCTGCACAACCTGGTGCACCTGGCGTTCGGGGTGGCGGGGCTGGTGCTGGCGCGGACGGTCGCCGGGGCCCGGACGTTCCTGATCGGCGGCGGTGCCGTCTATCTGGTGCTCTGGCTCTACGGTCTGGCGGTGGACCACGACACCGGGGCTAACGTGCTGCCGGTGAACGACGCCGACAGTTGGCTGCACCTGGGCCTCGGCGTCGGCATGATCGCGTTGGGCGTCCTGACCGGGCGACCCCGTCCGTGACCTGCGTCATCGCGGCCGGTCAGCCGCCCCGCTCCGCCGTGGGTCCGGTTTGACGGCGGGCGGCCACGGGTAGTGGGGAGCTCCCGACCCAGCAGCGAATCGAGGGCACCGATGTCGAGCCGGATCACCTGCGAGGTGCGCACCACGGCACCGGTGGCGGTCGTCCGACTCGCTGGTGCGCTGCATCTGGGCACCATGCGCTCGGTGCACCGGGCGCTCAGCGACGCGCTCGTCGACCAACCGGAGGCGTTGGTGGTCGACATGGCCGAGGTGAGCGTCGAGGACCGCCTCGCGTTGTCCGTCTTCGCCGCGACCGCGCGCCGTGCCGAGGAGTGGCCGGCCGTGCCGGTGGTGCTCTGCGCCCCGTCGCCGGTCGCCGCGCGCTGGCTGGCCGAGTCGACCACCTGCCGCGTGGTCCCGGTCACCGCGGACTGCGCGGAGGCCACCCGGATGGCGGGCGCCACGCCGCGGATGCGGGCCCGGCTGGAGCCGGTGGCCGAGGCGTGCCGGCGGGCCCGGGAGTTGGTCACCGACGCGTGCGCCCGGTGGAATCTGCCCGAAGCGGCCGGACCGGCCGCGTTGGTGCTGAGCGAGCTGGTCGGCAACGTGGTACGCCACGCCGGCACCCCGATGCAGGTGACGGTGACCCTGCGCCGACCGTACCTGCACCTGGCGGTGGTGGACGGCAGCAGCGCGCAGGCCCAGCCGGGCGGGACGGACCTGCACGCCGAGGGTGGCCGAGGGCTGATGCTGGTGCGGGAGCTGGCCCAGCGCTGGGGCAGCGTGCCGGCCGGTCAGGGCAAGGCTGTCTGGGCGATGCTGCCGGCAACCTGAGTGTTCGGGTGCTTGCGCCCGGTACCAGCGATCTGACCGAATTTACCGCTCTGGCCTGGTTACATGGTGCAAGGGTCGGGTAGGCACGCCCGTCCTTTCTGCCGTCACGACGGGGTGAGCAGCCATGCCCAAGCGGGTAACCACGGAACCCGGTCGCGACCGGGGCCCGGCGATCCTGGCACCGGCCCGGTTCGGGGGGTTCCCGGGAGCGGTACGAGCACCGGTCCCCGGCAACTCGTTGATCAAGTTCCTGGCCACGACCGACCACAAGCAGATCGGCCTGCTGTACCTGCTGACCTCCTTCGGGTTCTTCGTGGTGGCCGGGTTGCAGGCGATGGTGATGCGCGCCGAGCTGGCCCGACCGGGGATGCAGTTCCTCTCCTCCGAGCAGTACAACCAGCTGTTCACCTCGCACGGCGCGGTCATGCTGCTGCTGTTCGCCACGCCCGCGGCGTTCGGGTTCGCCAACTTCATCGTGCCGATCCAGATCGGCGCGCCGGACGTGTCGTTCCCCCGTCTCAACGCGCTCGCCTACTGGCTGTACCTGTTCGGCGGGCTCATGGTCATCGGTGGGTTCATCACCCCGGGGGGTTCGGCGGACTTCGGCTGGACCGCGTACAGCCCGCTCAGCAGCGTCGAGCACAGCCCCGGCGTGGGGGCGAACATGTGGGTGCTCGGCCTGGTCGTCTCCGGGCTGGGCACCATCCTCGGCGCGGTCAACCTGATCACCACGATCCTCACCCTGCGCGCACCCGGGATGACCATGTTCCGGATGCCGATCTTCACCTGGAACATGCTGTTCACCAGCGTTCTGGTGATCCTCGTCTTCCCGCTGCTGGCCGCCGCGCTGCTGGCGCTGTCGGCCGACCGGTTGCTCAACGCGCACGTGTACGACCCGGCGACCGGCGGGCCGATGCTCTGGCAACACCTGTTCTGGTTCTTCGGCCACCCCGAGGTGTACATCATCGCCTTGCCGTTCTTCGGCATCATCACCGAGATCATCCCGGTGTTCTCCCGCAAGCCGCTCTTCGGCTACACCGGGATCGTGCTGGCCACCATCGCCATCACCGTGCTGTCCATGACGGTGTGGGCGCACCACATGTTCGCCACCGGCCAGGTACTGCTGCCGTTCTTCAGCATCCTCAGCTATCTGATCGCGGTGCCGACCGGCGTGAAGTTCTTCAACTGGATCGGCACCATGTGGAAGGGGCAACTCACCTTCGAGACGCCGATGCTGTTCGCCATCGGCTTCCTGGTCACCTTCCTGCTCGGTGGCCTCACCGGGGTGCTGCTGGCCAGCCCGCCGGCCGACTGGCACACCCACGACAGCTACTTCGTGGTGGCGCACTTCCACTACGTGGTGTTCGGCACCGTGGTCTTCGCCCTGTTCGGCGGCTACTACTTCTGGTGGCCGAAGATGACCGGCCGCCTGCTCGACGAGCGGCTCGGCAAGGCGCACTTCTGGACGATGTTCATCGGCTTCCACGGCACCTTCCTGGTGCACCACTGGCTGGGCAATGAGGGCATGCCCCGCCGCTACGCCGACTACCTGCCCACCGACGGCTTCACCACGCTGAACACGATCTCCAGCATCTTCGCCTTCATCCTCGGACTGTCCACCCTGTTCTTCATCTACAACGCCTGGAAGTCCTGGCGGTACGGGGCGGTGGTGACAGTGGACGACCCGTGGGGCTTCGGCAACTCGTTGGAGTGGGCCACCAGTTGCCCTCCCCCGCTGCGCAACTTCGACCGGATGCCGCGGATCCGGTCCGAGCGTCCCGCGTTCGACCTGAAGTACGGCCCGCTCGTCGCCGACCTGGGCCGGGACCTCCCTCAGCGCACCACGAAGCCGCCGCAGCAGTTCGCCGAGGAGTTGCGGTTGGAGCACCACGCCCCGGAGTCGCCGGCCGCCGAGGGCGCGCACGGCGCCCGCGAGGCCGCCGACTTCCAGCCAGCGCCGCGCTCCGGCGCGCGCCCCGTGGACGTGCCGGAACCCGAGGGAATACGGCGTCCGAGCTTTGAGCAGAGCGACTCGCCGAAGGACGCCGAGGACGCGCCCAAGCCGCACGAACGCTGGCGTCACCCGCACGGTGACAAACCCGAAGAACGCTGACCGGCGTACGCCGAGAGGGCCGACACCCGGCGGGTGTCGGCCCTCGTCGTTCGTGTTCCCGACGGCGGCGCTCCGGTCCGGATTCGGCGGCTCAGTCGCGGGCGGGGGCCAGGCCGGCGGCGGTGAGCGAGCGGCGTACCGCGGGCTGGACCCGGGTCAGCCGCAGCGGCACCCCGGTCCGCTCCGCCGCGTCCCGTCCGGCCATCAGCGCGGCGATCCCGCCGGCGTCGAACCCACCCGCGCCGACCAGGTCGACGACCACCTCGCTGGGCTGCCCGGTGACGGCCTCCAGCATGGCCCGCCGCAGTTGGTCCGCGCCGTCGCGATCGATCTCGCCGCCGACCTCGACCACCACCCGGTCGCCGTTCTGCTTGACCGAGATCCGGGTCTTGCCCGGGTCGGGTTCGGCCGCGCCGTTCTGCCACGGCGGCGGCGCGTCGGCGAGCATCGCCTGACGTAGCCAGGTGAGCGCTCGCGACAGCAACCGGGACACGTGCATCTGCGAGATGCCGAACCGGGCGGCGATCTCCGCCTGGGTCTGGTTGCCGTAGAAGCGCATGGCCAGGATGCGCCGCTCCCGCCAGGGCAGTCGGTGCAGCAGACCGCTCACCGTGACCCGGTCGTCGACCGACTCCAGCGCGTTGTCCGATTCGCCGACCAGGTCACCGAACTCCGCCGAGCTCTCCCCGCCCACCGGGGCGTTGAGCGAGGCCGGGCTGTAGCCGGCCGCCGACTCCAGCGCGGCGAGGATCTCCTCCTCCGGGGTCTCCAGTCGGGCCGACAGTTCGGCCACCGACGGGGCCCGGGACAGCTCACTGGTCAGCGCGGCCGTGGCCTGTCCCACCTCGAGGATCAGGTCCCGCAGCCGGCGGGGCACGTGCACGCCCCAGGTGCGGTCCCGGAAATGCCGTTTGATCTCGCCCACGATGGTGATCGCGGCGTACGCGGTGAAGGACCCGCGTTCCGGGTCATACCGGTCGACGGCGTTGACCAGCCCCAGTCGGGCCACCTGCTCCAGGTCCTCCAGGGGCTCCCCACG
>NZ_JBSFBM010000064.1:0-23497 GCF_053592955.1 Micromonospora sp. NPDC002411
GGCCAGCACCCCGGCGGTGAAGCCCCAGACGAGCATCCCGCGTGCCGAGAACGCCGGACCGATCCAGCCGCTGGGGTGGCGGACCCGCAGCCGGTTGGCCGGGTCGACCAGCTCGCTGACCGGCAGGCGGGCGACGTGGGCGACCTCGGCCGGCTCGCAGGGGTACACCGGGTGCGGGTCGTGCCACCAGGCCAGCACCGGCGTGACCACGAAGTCACTGACCGGGATCCACAGTTTCGGCAGCTCGGCGAGCACTGTCACGCTGGCCGGGTCGAGGCCGACCTCCTCGTTCGCCTCACGCAGCGCGGTGGCGCGGACGTCGGCGTCCTCGGGGTCGGCCGCACCTCCCGGGAAGGCCGGCTGACCGGCGTGGGTACGCAGGGTGGCGGCCCGTTGCAGGACCAGCACGTCGGGGCCGGTGTCGGGCTGCTCGCCGAGCAGCACCAGCACAGCGCTCTCCCGGCCACCTTCGGCCGGGGTGGTCAACCGGGTGAAGTCCTCGGCGCGGGCGGTGCCCAGCCGGGTCAGCAGCGGGTCGATCCATTCGGGTGGTCGACGGGTCACGCGGGCACCGTCAGGCCGAGGTGCTGGCGGACCAGCTTGGCGAGTTGGGCGTCGTCGAGCGCGCCAGTGGCGTCGATGTGCCGAATCCGACCGTCGGCGTCGACGAAGAGGGTCAGCGGGATGGCGTTGCGCTTCAGCTCGCGTTGCAGCGCCTCGCCCTGGTCCACCAGGATCGGGAACCGGACGCCGAAGTCCTCACCGATGGACTGGGCGCCGCTGCGGCTGTCCCGGCTGTTGACCCCGACCACCTGGAGTTGACCGGTGGTCCGCTGACTCAGTCGTTGGAAGGCGGGCAACTCCTTACGGCACGGCGGGCACCAGGACGCCCACACGTTGATCACCGCCGGCCCGGCGACGGAACGGAGCGCGACCGGAGCCCCGCCGGTGAAGCAGGACAGCGTCAGCTCCGGCAGCGCCTGACCACCAGCGGCGGGGGCGGTCGTGCCGGGGGTCTTCGTGGCGGAACCCGGCGTGGCGGCGGCCGTGGGCGCCGTGCCCAACGTGGCGCAGTCCCGGAACGGCGACGGTCGCTCGGCGGCGGCCGGTCGGGGAGCCGGCTCGTCACCGGCCTTGTCCGCGGTGCAGCCGGCGACGGCCAGGAGCAGCGGCAGGACGAGCAGGGCGAGGCGGCGGTTCACGGCACCTCCGCGGCGACCGCCTGGGCGGGCACCAGATCCGGGTCGACTCCGGCGGCCACCGCGAGGTCGCGTGCCCGGGGGCCCTTGAGCAGCTTCGCAGCGGCTGCCGGCTCGGTCGGCCCGGTGCCGTACGAGGGGCAGAGCTTCGCGAGGGTGCACGCCCCGCAGGCCGGCTTACGGGCGTGGCAGACCCGGCGCCCGTGGAAGATGATCCGGTGCGACAGCATGGTCCAGTCGCGCTTGGGGTAGAGCGCGCCGACCGCGTGCTCGATCTTCACCGGGTCGGTCTCGGTGGTCAGCCGCCACCTGTGGACCAGTCGCTGGAAGTGCGTGTCGACGGTGATGCCCGGGACGTCGAAGGCGTTGCCGAGGATCACGTTGGCGGTCTTGCGGCCGATGCCGGGCAGCGTCACCAGGTCGACGAGGCGGCCGGGGACCTGCCCGTCGTACCGCTCGACGAGGGCCTGCCCGAGCTTGAGCAGCGAGTCGGTCTTGTTGCGGTAGAACCCGGTGGGCCGGATCAGCTCCTCCATCTCCCCCCGGTCGGCCCCCGCGTACGCGGCGGCGCTCGGGTAGCGGGCGAAGAGCTTGGGGGTGACCTCGTTGACCTTCTTGTCCGTGCACTGCGCGGAGAGGATGGTGGCGACGGCCAACTCCAGAGCGTTGGAGTGGTCCAGCTCACAATGGGCGTCGGGGTGCGTCTCGGTCAGCGCCCGGCCGATCTTGCGGGCGCGGCGTGTGCGCCCGAGGTCGGTCTCGCTGGCGGCGGGAGGACTACTGGTCACGACGGTCAGCCTACGTCGCACCTCGGACGTTCCCGACGGGTCAACCGGCGGTCGGCGGCGAGATCTTGCCCTGCCCGTCGAGCCGAACGCCACCCTTCGGGAAGTCGGTACTGCTCAACTCGGTGACCAGACCGAGGCCCCGCTTGTTCGGGTCCATCGTCGGCTTGCCGGCGTCGTTCATGTACGTCGAGGTGAACGAGCCGCCGGCCCAGCTGCCGTCCGGCTTCAGCGACACCTTCAGCACGCCGCCCCAGCCGAGACGCCCGTCGTTGTTCAGGGAGTTGCCGCCGCCGGCGAAGTTGCCCAGGCTGTACGCGATCAGGCGCCCCTGGTAGAACTCCATCCCGCGCAGCACGTGCGGCCCGTGTCCGACGATCAGGTCGGCACCGGCGTCGATCATGGCGTGGGAGAACTTGACCGGGTCGCCCCGGTTCTCGCCCAGGAACATCTCCGTGCCCGGCTTCACCCGGGTCTTCTCCGCTCCCTCACCGCCCATGTGCACCTGCACCACGACCAGGTCGGCCATGGTGGCGGCCTTGGCGACCACCGTCTTCGCCTTGGCGATGTCGACAAGGCTGTTCGACCAGACGTACGACGAGAAGCCGGCGATCGCGACCTTCACGCCCTTGACGTCGACAACTGTGATCTGGTCCGGCGCGCCGGTGTGCTTCAGGTCGTACTTCTCCAACGCCTTCTGGGTGTTCTCGTAGCCCTTCGGCCCGTAGTCGTACCCGTGGTTGTTGGCCTGGTTGAGCACGTCGAATCCGGCGTCGCGCAGGTGTGCCGCGTACTCCGGCGGGGCCCGGAACTGGAAGCAGCGGGTGGAGTTGGCCCCGCACTTGCCGGTGCCCGTGTCCACCGTCAACGGCTCTTCCAGGTTGCCCATCACCAGGTCTGCCTTCAGCGCCTCGGTGACCGAGGTGAAGAAGCCCTTCCCGCCGCCGGCGGGCAGCCGGCTCGGCGCGTTGCCCATGATGATGTCGCCGGTGGCGGAGAGCGAGATCGCGCCGGAGGCTGCGGGCGCGGTGGCGCCCGGTTCGGCAGTGGCCACCGGTGCGCCGGTGCCACCGCCGCCGGCACCGGGCTGCCAGACGGGAGCCTCGCCACCCGCATCGGAGCAGCCGGCGACGAGCAGGGCGGCCAGCAGTGCGGCGAGGCCTAGGGCGACACGGCGACGCGGGCGGGACGCGAGGGGGGCGGGAGCATACATCGCCCGCGACCATACCGGGCCGTAAACGCGCCGACGACAGCCGATCGGTCGAATCTTCAGTCGTTGACCTGCTCTGACCAGGGCACGACCGTCTGGGAGCCCCCGGCGAGCACCGCCGCGTGCACCGCTCGGGCCAGCGGGGCGCCCCAACTGGAGCGCGGCCCCCCGTACGCGGCCTCCGGCCCGTCGACCGGGCACAGCACGGTGACCGCGTCGGTCGGGGTGCCGGTCCCGGGTAGCCCGAGTTCGCTGATCGCCTGGGTCTTCGCCTCGGTCGCCGTGGCCACCGCGTTGACGAGTGCCGAGTCGGCGAGCCGGGCCGGCACGTACACCACGATGTTGACAGTGCCGACCCGTTGGACGAGCCCGGCCGGCGTCGGCGCGGCCGCGAGCACCGGCGTGCCGAGCCCGACCGTCGCCCAGACCCGCACCCCGGTGTCGGTCCGGGCCACCACCTCGCCGACGTGCACCCCGGTCAGCAGGCCGACCCCGGGCCCGTCGAGGGCCAGGTCGACGGCGAGCGCCGCCAGGTGCGCGGCGGGGTCATCACTGTCGTACGACATGGGCACGGTCGCGTTCAGCACCCACCGCCGGACCCCGATGCCACCGCCCAGCGGGCCGCTGCTGACGGTCCGCAGGGGCCCGGTCGCGCGCCAGAAGAGCAGTGGAATGTCCCGCCCGTCCTCGGCACGGCTGGTCAGAGTCGGCTCGCTCAGCACGTCGGGCAGGTTACGCCCACCGATCAAGATTCCAGGGGCGACCTCTGATTCATGCTCATGTGCGCCTAGACTTGGCGGCGCGCGAGGGGATCAGCGGACGGCGACCCCGGCCGACGGACGGCCCGCGTAACCGGAGGTGCGCGATGGACGAGGTACTGGCCCGCAGCGGGATCTTCCAGGGTGTCGACCCGGAAGCTGCCGAGGCGCTTGCCAAGGAGATGGAGACGATCGAGGTCCGCAAGGGCGAGATCGTCTTCAATGAGGGCGAGCCCGGCGACAGCCTCTATATCCTGCTGTCTGGGAAGATCAAGGTTGGTCGCCGCGCAGCGGACGGCCGACAGAACCTGATCGCGGTGATGGGGCCGTCGGACATGGTGGGTGAGCTGTCGCTCTTCGACCCTGGTCCGCGTACGGCGACCGCTACCGCGGTGACCGACACCCGGTTGGTGCGACTGCGCAAGCAGGCGCTGCGACCGTGGTTGAACAACCGCCCGGAGATCGCCGAGCAGTTGCTCCGGGTGCTCGCCCGGAGGCTGCGTCGGACGAACGACTCGCTCGCCGACCTGATCTTCACGGACGTGCCGGGTCGGGTCGCCAAGAACCTGCTCCAGATGGCTGGGCGGTTCGGCACCCGCGACGGCGGCGTCCTGCGGGTGACCCACGACCTCACCCAGGAGGAGATCGCCCAGCTCGTCGGCGCCTCCCGGGAGACGGTCAACAAGGCGCTGGCCGACTTCGCCTCGCGCGGATGGCTTCGGCTGGACGGCAAGAGCATCATCATCCTGGACCCGGAGCGCCTGGCCCGCCGCGCCCGCGTCTGAGCCGTACGTCAGGTCCCCGCCTCCCGTCATCGACGGTGGGCGGGGACGTTTCGTCTGCCGGGCGCAGAAAGACTGGTTCGGCGCGGCCGAAGCGGTGAGGGTGGGGCCATGGTGAACAGAGTTGCCGTGCTCTCCGACATCCATGGCGTACTTCCCGCGTTGGAGGCCGTGCTGGCCGAACCGGACGTCGCCGCCGCCGACCTGATCGTGCTGACCGGCGACATCGCGGCCGGTCCGCAGCCGGTCGAGGTGCTGGACGTGCTCGCCGACCTGGATGACCGGGTCTGCTGGGTGGGCGGCAACGCCGACCGCGAGCTGGTCGAGGCACGAGCCGGGAAGGCCACGTCGATCGAGGTGTCGAACTGGGCCGCCGGGCAGCTCCGCGACGACCAGGTGGCTCGTCTCGCGACCCTGCCGGCGACGGCGACGTTCGCGATCGACGGGCTCGGGCCGACACTGTTCTGTCACGCCACTCCTCGGGACGACGAGGAGGTGGTGCTCGTCGACTCCCGGATGCCGCGCTGGGCCGAGGTGTTCGCCGGCCTCCCGGCCGAGGTCACGACTGTGGTCTGCGGCCACACGCACATGCCCTTCGCCCGACTGGTGGACCGACGCCTCGTGGTCAACCCCGGGAGCATCGGCATGCCGTACGGGGGCGCGGGCGCGTGGTGGGCACTGCTCGGGCCGGGCGTCCAGCTCCGTCGCACCGCCTTCGACGTGGACGCGGCGTGCGCCCGGGTGGCCGCGGAGTCGACCTTCCCCGACGCGGCGGCCTGGGCCGACGAGTACCTGCGCTCCCAGCACAGCGACGCCGACGCGCTGGCCGTCTTCGGCCCCCGCGACGGCCGCTGACGCTCCGGCTGCCGTCGGTGCTTGAGACGCCGGCTCAGCGGTTGGTGGCAACCTGAGGCAACGCGCCTATGGAGCTGAATCGTTTGCGACATCAGCGCAAGCGACCGGCAAATGCGACCGCCGAATGCGACCAACCGGCCCAACCGACCGGCTCGCCAGCAATTCGGCTGGTGGCTGACTCGTCTGCGTTATCAGCTCCATAGCGAGCCAACACACCGCGACCCACCCGCCTTGAGCCCCACTGCCGCACCCACCGCCAGCTTGACTGATCGGCAGCAGGGCTAGAAAAAATCAGGCTTGACTGTTTGTTTCGTTGGCAGCAGGCTGTTCGCGTGCCTTCCACACCGACGCGAGTCCCGCAGCAGGAACGCAGCCGCGCCACCCAGGCCCGGCTGCTGGAGGCGACCGTCGACTGCCTGATCGAGCACGGCTGGTCCGGCACCACGACCACTGTCGTCGCCGCCCGGGCCGGTGTCTCGCGGGGGGCCCAGCTGCACCACTACCCGACGAAGGCAGCGCTGGTGACGGCCGCCGTGGCCCACCTCGCCGAGCGGCGGGCCGCCGAGTTGCGCACCGAGGCCGAGGCCTTGCCGGCCGGGCCGCAGCGCCTCGACCGGGTGATCGACCTGCTCGGCGTGGCGTTCACCGGGCCGCTGTTCGTGGCAGCTCTCGAACTCTGGGTCGCCGCCCGCACCGACCGGGAGCTCCGGGACGCCCTGGTGCCGCTGGAGGCGACAGTCGGCCGGGAGATGCACCGACTGACAGTTGCCCTGCTCGGCGTCGACGAGCGTCGACCCGGCGTCCGCGAAGCGGTGCAGGCCACCCTCGACCTGCTCCGCGGGCTCGGGGTGGCCAACCTGCTCAACGACGACTCCGCCCGTCGTACCGCCCTGTTGGCCACCTGGAAGCGCCAGCTCGCCACCCTGCTCACGCCCTGACCGCCGGCCGCACCGGCCACCACCGACCGGAGGCACCATGGTCGACCTCACCGACCTGCTCGCGGATCTGGCCGCCGAGTCCGCCCAACTGGACGCCCTGGTGGCGCCGCTGCCGGCCGCCGACTGGGCCCGGCCCACCCCGGCACCCGGCTGGAGCATCGGGCACCAGATCGCGCACCTCGCCTGGACCGACCACGTGGCGCTGCTGGCCGCCACCGACGCCGAGGCGTTCTACGCAACGGTGACCAGCGCGCCGGACGCGACCCGGCTCGTCGACGCGGGCGCTGAGGAATTCCTCGCCCCGCCGCAGGAACTGCTCCACCGCTGGCGGAACGGCCGGTCGGCGCTGGCCGACGCACTGGGTGCCGTCCCGGCCGGAGAGAAGCTCCCCTGGTACGGCACCCGGATGTCGGCCACCTCGATGGCCACCGCCCGGATCATGGAGACCTGGGCACACGGTCAGGACGTGGCCGACACACTCGGCGTCGTCCGCCCCGACAGCGAGCGGTTGCGGCACGTCGCGCACCTCGGTGTGCGTACCCTCGGGCACGGCTTCGCCGCCCACGGCCGGACGGCACCGACGACGCCGGTCCGGGTCGAGCTGGTCGGGCCCGGCGACGACACGTGGAGTTGGGGGCCGGCGGACGCCGCCGACCGGCTGACCGGCCCGGCTCGAGACTTCTGCCTGCTGGTCACCCAGCGCCGACACCGCGCGGACCTCGCCCTGGTCGCCACCGGCCCGGTCGCCGACGAGTGGCTCGACGTGGCGCAGGCGTTCGCCGGGCCGCCGGGCGTCGGCCGTGAGCCGGCCGGCGGAGACGGGGTACGAGCGTGATCCGCATCGGTAACGCCTCCGGCTTCTACGGGGACCGGTTCACCGCGTGGCGGGAGATGCTCGACGGCGGTGAGTTGGATGTGCTGACCGGTGACTACCTGGCCGAGTTGACCATGCTGATCCTCGCCCGGGACCGGCTGCGCGACCCCGACCTGGGCTACGCGAAGACATTCCTGCGTCAACTGGAGACCTGCCTCGGCACCGCCCTGGACCGTGGGGTGCGGATCGTGACCAACGCCGGCGGGTTGAACCCGGCCGGCCTGGCCGCCGCCATCGAGTCCCTCACGACCCGGCTGGGCCTGGCCGCGAAGGTGGGGTACGTCGAGGGCGACACGATCCAACGGCCGGACGCGTTGAGCGCCAACGCCTATCTGGGCGCGTTCGGGATCGCCGCGTGCCTCGACGGCGGCGCGGACGTGGTGGTCACCGGCCGGGTCACCGACGCGTCGCTGGTGGTCGGCCCGGCCATCGCCCGATACAAGTGGAGTCGCGACGACCTCGACCAGCTGGCCGGGGCGACCGTCGCGGGCCACCTCGTCGAATGCGGCGCGCAGGTCACCGGAGGCAACTTCAGCTTCTTCACCGAGCTGCCCGACGGCGGGCACCGGCCCGGTTTCCCGATCGCCGAGGTGCACGCCGACGGCTCGACGGTGCTCACCAAACATCCCGGCACCGGTGGCGCGGTCACCGTGGAGACGGTCACCGCACAACTGCTGTACGAGATCGGCGGGCCGGCGTACCTGGGGCCGGACGTGGTCACCCGACTGGACACGGTGGCGCTGAGCCCGGACGGTCCTGACCGGGTCCGGGTGTCCGGCGTCCGGGGCACCCCGCCGCCGGCCACGCTGAAGGTGGGCGTCAACAACCTCGGCGGCTTCCGCAACTCGATGACGTTCGTCCTCTGCGGACTGGACGTCGAGGCGAAGGCGGCGCTGGTGCGCGGGCAGGTCGAGGAGGCGGTCGGCACGGACGGGCTGGAGTTCACGCTGGCCCGGACCGACCACCCGGACGCCGCCGACACCGAGGCGGCCAGCGCGCTGCTGCACGTACACCTGCGGCACGGCGACAAGGCACGGGCCGGGCGGGCGTTCTCGGCCGCCGCGGTGGAGCTGGCGCTGGCCTCGTACCCGGGCTGCACGCTGACCACACTGCCCGGCGACGCGACACCGTACGGTGTCTTCACCGCCGACGAGGTGCCGCAGGACGCCGTGGCTCACGTCGCGGTGCTGCCCGGCGGTGAGCGGGTGTCGATCGCCCCGCCGATCCGTACCGCACCCACGTCGGAGGACGAGACGACAGCTGGCGGGGGCGCGACGGCCGACGGCCCGACCCGCCGTGGCGCGCTCGGCGAGCTGGTCGGCGCGCGCTCCGGGGACAAGGGCGGGGATGCCAACCTGGGCGTCTGGGCGCGCAACGACGCCGTGTACGAGTGGCTGCGCGACTGGTTGACAGTGGCGCGCCTGGCCGAGCTGTTGCCGGAGACCGCGCCACTGTCGGTGAGGCGTTACGAGCTACCGAACCTGCGGGCGGTCAACTTCGTCATCGAGGGTCTGCTCGGGGAGGGGGTCGCCGCGTCCACCCGGTTCGATCCGCAGGCCAAGGCGCTCGGTGAGCTGCTGCGGGCGAGGATCGTCGACCTGCCGGCCGACGTGCCGACTGGACCGCCCGCAGCGAACGGAGTGACCCGATGAGCATCGTGGACACGCCGGAGCGGCGGCAACTACGGGAGCTGACCCGGGCCTTCGTGACCCGCGAGGTGTTGCCGCACCTGGACGACTGGGAGCGGGCCGGCGAGGTGCCCCGGGCGCTGCACGCCACCGCCGCGAAGATCGGCCTTCTCGGCATCGGCTTCCCCGAGTCGGTCGGCGGCAGCGGCGGTGACCTGCTCGACTCGATCATCGTGACCGAGGAACTGATCCGCTCGGGTGGCTCGTCCGGGCTGGTGGCAGCCCTGTTCACGCACGGCATCGCGTTGCCGCACATGGTCGCGGCGGCCGGCGCCCACACCGGAGGTTCGCTGGGCGGTCGGCTCGGCGGCACCGCGTCCCCGGGTGAGGACGGCCTGATCGAGCGGTACGTCAGACCCACCCTGGCCGGCACGATGATCGGCGCCTTGGCGATCACCGAACCGGACGGCGGCTCCGACGTGGCCGGCATCCGCACCACGGCCCGCCGGGACGGCGACCACTACGTGGTGAACGGGTCGAAGACGTACATCACCAGCGGGCACCGGGCCGACTTCGTGACCACCGCCGTCTGCACCGACTTCCCGGGTAGCGGCGAGCTGACCCTGTTGGTCATCGACAAGGGGCTGCCCGGGTTCACAGTGGGGCGCCGGTTGGAGAAGCTGGGCTGGCACTGCTCGGACACCGCCGAGCTGTCGTTCGTCGACGTGCGGGTGCCGGTGACGAACCGGATCGGCGCGGAGGACACCGGCTTCCTGGCGATCATGCAGAACTTCGCCGCGGAGCGGCTGTCGCTGGCCACCCAGGCGTACGCGACAGCGCAGCGCTGCGTCGAACTGGCCGTGCGCTGGTGCCGGGACCGGGAGACCTTCGGGCGTCCGCTGGCCAGCCGGCAGTTGATCCGGCACCGGCTGGCGGAGATGCACACGCGGGCCGAGGCGGCCCGGTCGTACGTGCACGAGGTGGCCAACCGGGTCGCCGCCGGCGAGCCGGTGGTGACCGAGGTGGCGATGGCGAAGAACGTGGCGGTGGCCGCCTGCGACCACGTCGTCGACCAGGCGCTGCAACTGCACGGCGGCTTCGGCTACCTGCGCGACGCGGAGGTGGAGCGCCACTACCGCGACGCGCGGATCCTCGGCATCGGCGGCGGTACCACCGAGATCATGAACGAGATCATCGCGAAGGGCATAGGGCTGTGAGCGCGAGGAGTGAGCCGATTTTGCGAGCCCCGCAGTCGCGAACGAAGGAGGCACCGTGAGCACTCTGGACAGCGCGATCGACCCGACGGCGCCCGGGTACGCGGCGAACCGGGCTGCCCTGCTGGAGCGGCTGGCCGAGCTGGATGCCGCTCTGGACCAGGCTCGGGCGGGCGGCGGCGAGAAGTACGTGTCCCGGCACCACGCGCGCGGCAAGTTGCTGCCTCGGGAGCGCATCGAGCTGTTGGTGGACGCGGACAGCCCGTTCCTGGAGTTGTCGCCGGTCGCCGCGTTCGGTACGGACTTCCCGGTCGGGGCCAGCGTGGTGACCGGGATCGGGGTGGTCGAGGGCGTGGAGTGCCTGATCGTCGCGAACGACCCGACGGTACGAGGCGGCGCGGTCAACCCGTGGTCCCTCGCCAAGACCCGGCGGGCCGGTGAGATCGCGCTGGCCAACCGGCTGCCGATGGTCAACCTGGTCGAGTCGGCCGGGGCGGACCTGCCCACCCAGGCGGAGATCTTCATCCCGGGTGGCCGGGTGTTCCGTGACCTGACCCGGCTCTCGGCGGCGGGTATCCCCACGGTCAGCGTGGTCTTCGGCAACGCCACGGCCGGTGGCGCGTACGTGCCGGGGATGTCCGACCACGTGATCATGATTCGGGACCGGTCTCAGGTCTACCTGGCCGGGCCGCCGCTGGTGAAGATGGCGACCGGTGAGGTCACCGACGACGAGTCGTTGGGTGGCGCGGAGATGCACGCCGGCACCTCCGGGCTCGCCGACTACCTGGCCGAGGACGAGCGGGACGGGATCCGGCTGGCCCGGCAGTGCGTACGCCGGCTGAACTGGCGCAAGCAGGGCCCGCCGCCGCGTTCGGCGGTGCCGCAGCCACCGAAGTACGACCCGGAGGAGCTGCTCGGCATCACCAGCGCCGATCTGAAGGTGCCGTTCGACCCGCGTGAGGTGCTGGCCCGGATCCTCGACGGCAGCGAGTTCGACGAATTCAAGCCGGCGTACGGGGGTGCGTTGGTCACCGGCTGGGGCGAGCTGCACGGCTACCCGGTGGGCGTGCTGGCGAACGCCCGTGGGGTGCTGTTCAGCGAGGAGGCGCAGAAGGCGGCCCAGTTCATCCAGCTCGCGAACGCCGCCGACACCCCGCTGATCTTCCTGCAGAACACCACCGGCTACATGGTCGGCACCGAGTACGAGCAGCGGGGCATCATCAAGCACGGCGCGCTGATGATCAATGCGGTGTCCAACTCGACGGTGCCGCACCTGACGGTGAACCTGGGCGCCTCGTACGGGGCTGGCAACTACGGCATGTGCGGCCGCGCGTACGAGCCGAGGTTCCTGTTCACCTGGCCGAACGCGAAGTCGGCGGTGATGGGCCCGGCCCAGCTCGCCGGCGTGCTCTCCATCGTGGCCCGCCAGGCGGCGGCAGCGCGGGGGCGTGACTACGACGAGGAGTCCGACGCGGCGATGCGGATGATGGTCGAGCAGCAGATCGAGTCGCAGTCCGGCGCGTTGTTCCTGTCCGGCCGGCTCTACGACGACGGGGTGATCGACCCGCGGGACACCCGGACCGTCCTCGGGCTCTGCCTCTCGGCGATCCACAGCGGACCCGTCAAGGGTGCCGACGGCTACGGCATCTTCCGGATGTGAGGGGTCAACCGATGATCGAACGTTTGCTCGTTGCCAACCGGGGTGAGATCGCGCGTCGGGTCTTCGCGACCTGCCGGGCGCTGGGCGTGGAGACGGTAGCCGTGCACTCGGACGCTGACGCGTCGGCGCCGTTCGTGCGGGAGGCCGACCAGGCGGTCCGGCTGCCCGGGAACACTCCGTCCGAAACGTACCTGCGGATCGACCTGATCCTGGACGCCGCCCGGCGCACCGGCGCGGACGCGGTCCACCCCGGTTACGGATTCCTCGCCGAGAACGCCGAGTTCGCGGCTGCGGTGACCGACGCCGGGCTGACCTGGGTCGGCCCACCCGCCAAGGTGATCGCCGCGATGGGCGACAAGCTGGCGGCGAAGGCGCTGCTCGCCGACGCCGGCGTGCCGATGCTGCCGAGCTGGACCGACGCCGACGAGGTCACCGACTTCCCGGTGCTGGTGAAGGCGTCCGCCGGTGGCGGCGGGCGGGGCATGCGGATCGTCCGGGACGCCGGGGAACTGGCCGAGGCCGTGGCGTCCGCGCGCCGCGAGGCGGCTGCGGCGTTCGGTGACGGCACTGTCTTCATCGAGCGGTACGTCGAACGCGGCCGGCACGTCGAGGTGCAGATCTTCGGCGACACCCACGGTACGGTCGCCGCTCTCGGTGTCCGGGAGTGCTCGATCCAGCGCCGGCACCAGAAGATCATCGAGGAGGCGCCCGGGGTCGTCGGGGCGGAGTTGCGGGAGCGGCTGCACGAGGCGGCGGTGGCGGCCGGGCGCGCGGTGGACTACGTGAGCGCCGGGACTGTGGAGTTCCTGCTGGCACCGACCGGGGAGTTCTTCTTCCTGGAGATAAACACCCGCCTCCAGGTGGAGCACCCGGTCACCGAGCTGACCACGCCGGTCGGGCTGGACCTCGTCCGGCTGCAACTGCTGGTGGCCGAGGGCGACCCGCTGCCCGAGCACGGCTACTACCCCGCCGCGCGTGGCTACGCGATCGAGGCGCGGCTGTGCGCCGAGGATCCGGCGCAGGGCTGGCGGCCGGCAACAGGCACGCTGCACCGCTTCGACGTGCCGGGGGTGGACCGCGAGTTCGGCTGGCTCCAACGGGCCGGCCTGCGGCTGGACTCCGGCGTCGTGGCGGGCTCCGAGGTGGGGGTGCACTACGACTCGCTGGTCGCCAAGGTGATCGCCGTGGCGCCGACCCGGTCCGAGGCGGCCCGCGCACTCGCGGGCGCGTTGGCCCGGGCCGAGGTGCACGGGGTGGCCACCAACCGCGACCTGCTGGTCCGGGTGCTCCGCAGCCCGGAGTTCGCGGCGGCCGAGATCGACACCGGTTTTTTGGACCGGCACCCCGAGGTCTTCGCCCCGCTGCTCCCCGCCGAACAGGTTCCGGTCACCGCCCTCGCGGCGGCGCTCGCCTCGGCTGCCGGCCGTCGCGCCTCGTCCCCTGTGCTCGGCGGGCTGCCGTCAGGGTGGCGCAACGTGCCGGCGGTCCCGCAGGTCACCCGGTTCGCCGGCCCGGACGGCGAGATCGAGGTCCGCTACCGGCTGGACCGTACTGGCGGCCTCGCCGAATGGTCCACCGACCCGTCGGCCGATGACGCCACAGTGGCGCTGGTCGAGGCGACCCCGGATCGGGTGGTGCTCGACGTCGACGGGGTCCGGCGCGCGTTCCGCGTACACCGGATGCTGTCGACGGTCTTCGTGGACGGCCCGGACGGGGCGGCGAGCCTGACCGAGCTGCCGCGGCTCCCGCTGCCCACCGCGGAGGTGGCCGCCGGGTCGCTGCTCGCGCCGCTGCCCGGCGCGGTGACCCGCGTGCACGTCCAGGTCGGCCAGCGGGTCACGGCCGGCGAACCACTGCTCACGCTGGAAGCGATGAAGTTGGAACATCCCGTGCTCGCCCCCACCGATGGTGTGGTCGCCGAGCTGCCAGTGCCGGCCGGCGGCCAGGTCCGGACGGGTGCCGTGCTGGCTGTGGTCACTACCGAGGAGGACCCCCGATGACCTTCGACCTCACCCCCGAGCAGGATCAGCTACGCGACGCCGTGCGGGCGCTCGGCCGTCGCTACGGCCACGGTTACTTCGTCGAGAAGGCGAAGGCCGGCGAACACACCACCGAACTCTGGGCCGAGGCCGGCCGGCTGGGCTACCTGGGCGTCAACATCCCCACCGAGTACGGCGGCGGGGGCGGCGGCATCACCGACCTGGCGATCGTCTGCGAGGAGTTGGCGGCGGCCGGCTGCCCGTTGCTGCTGCTGGTGGTCTCCCCCGCGATCGCGGCGACGGTGTTGACCCGCCACGGCACCGAGGAGCAGCGCAAACGGCACCTGCCCGGTCTCGCCGACGGCTCCCAGAAGATCGTGTTCGCGATCACCGAGCCGGAGGCCGGCTCCAATTTCCACCGGCTCGGCACCGTGGCCCGCCGGGACGGTGACGGTTGGCTGCTCAACGGCCGTAAGTGCTACATCTCCGGTGTCGACGAGGCCGGTCACGTCCTGGTGGTGGCCCGGGTCGCCGTCGATGACGGCCCAGCCGGCTCAGAGGACACGTCTCCGCAGAAACTCAAGCCGGCGTTGTTCCTGGTGCCGACCGACGCGGCCGGGTTGACCAGGTCGAAGTTGGACATGGAGATCGTCTCCCCGGAGAACCAGTTCCTGCTCTACCTGGACGACGTGCGGGTGCCCGCCGACGCGCTGCTCGGTGAGTCGCTGGACGCCGGACTGCCGGCGCTCTTCGCGGGGCTCAACCCGGAGCGGATCACGGTGGCGGCGATGGGTGCCGGCACCGGCCGGTACGCCATCGAGCGGGCCAGCGAGTACACGGCCACCAGGAAGGTCTGGGGTGGTCGGAGCATCGGCTCCCACCAGGGCGTTTCGCACCCGCTGGCACACGCGGCCGTGCAGGTGGAACTGGCCCGCCTCATGATCCAGAAGGCGGCCACCCTCTACGACGCGGGCCGCGACCTGGAGGCCGGGGTGTCCGGCAACATGGCCAAGTACGCGGCCGGGGAGGCCGCCGCGCTCGCCGTGGACACCGCCGTCCAGGTGCTCGGTGGGGCCGGCATGACCACCGAGTACGGGGTGGCCACGTTGCTCGGCGCGGTGCGGGCCGGACGGATCGCCCCGGTCAGCCGGGAGATGATCCTCAACTTCGTCGCCCAGCACGTCCTCGGCCAGGACAAG
This sequence comes from Micromonospora sp. NPDC002411, assembly GCF_053592955.1. Taxonomy (NCBI): domain Bacteria; kingdom Bacillati; phylum Actinomycetota; class Actinomycetes; order Micromonosporales; family Micromonosporaceae; genus Micromonospora; species Micromonospora sp. NPDC002411. Next base: position 15,082 of record NZ_JBSFBM010000064.1, read on the forward strand.
TCGTACTGAGCCGTCGACCAGTGCGGTCAGAGTGCGGTGCGGCAGGCGGCATCGATGCGGTGGACCGGGCGGACCCGTCGGCCCATCCCCTCCAACAGGGAGTCCTCGACGTGGAAGTCGTGGATGCGCAACTGGTGCCGGGGCAGCTCCTCCTCGCTCGGGCAGAGCACCTGCGCGCGGACCAGGTCGACCGGGACGTACCGGACCCCGCCCTGCTCCTGAAGGATCACCATGTTGACGTCGTCGGTGGTGACCACGTGCCCGCGTACGTCCTCGGTCGGTCCGCTCTCCGGGCCCACTGTGGTGACGGTCAACGGCAACACCGGGGTGCTGATCACCGGCACCGCGGCCCAGACCAGCGTGGCCAGCACCGCCACCTCGGTCACCGACGCCAGGGGCCGGATCACCAGGCCCGGCAGGGGTCCGGCGATGAACAGGGCGAGCAGCGGAGGCACCACGAGGAGCGCCAGCACCAGCCCCTCACCGCCCTGCTTCACCGCCTCACGCAGCGTGGGCAGCATCAGCCAGCCGTACCCGGCGAGCAGCGCGACGATGATCAGCAGCCGTGGCAGCACGCGTTCGTGCAGGCGGGCGGGGCGGAGTTGGAACGCGGCCACGAAGGCCGGCAACAGCAACGGAAGGTAGAGCAGCGGCCAGGTGATCAGGGCGAGCAGGAAACTGGCCAGGACCACCCAGGCCGGGGTGATGTCGGCCCAGCGGGCGAAGAGCGGACGGCGACGCGTGCCCGGCGGCAGCTGGTCGGCGCTGACGGCCAACACCGCGCCGAGCGCGAAGACGGCGACCATTCCGGTCGAGAGCAGCCGGGCAGCCGTGGTCAGGAAGCCGGCGAGCAGGTTGACCGGCCCGACGTTCGCGACCAGCAACAGCGTGGTCTGGAGTTCCCCGCCGGCCTCCACCCCGAGGCGGAGCACCGAGAAGATCGCCGGTACGCCCACCACAGCGGTCCAGAACGACTGGCTGGCTCGGGCACGCCGCTCGGCCGGGTCCCATCGGACCCGCCCGTGCTCCACCTCGGCGACGACCGGCTCGGCGGGCTCGGCGACCGGAACTCCGGCCGGCCAGTCGATGGTGTCCACCCCACCGGCCACGGGCACCGTACCGCCGGTGGCCGGCGCGGTGGCGTCGTCACCCGGCACGGATCGGCGGGGCGGCGGGACCGGGCCGTCGCCGTCGGCGGCGGTGGTCGCCGCGCTCACTTCGCGGGCGCCTTGTCGTCGAAGTCGACGAGCTTCGGCACCTCCAGCGGTTGCGGCTGGCGCTTCTCGGCCGTCAGCCACGGACCGAGGGTCTGGTTGTACGCGGTCTGCCACGGGCTCGCCTGTTCGTCGCGGCCCTGCTGGTAGCTCTTCTGCAGGAAGAACGCGACCAGATCGCGGAGTGCCGGGTCGCCGATCGGCACGCCGATGCCCAGCAACTCGCTGGTGCCGAAGGGCAGGTCGACGATCTCGAACTCCTTCGGGTGTCGGGCCAGGAAGCCGGCGAGGATCGTCTCGTCGGAGCTGACCGCGTCGTAGCGGCCGGCACGGATGCCGTTGACGCAGTCACCCACGGTCTTCACGACCAACGCCTTGACCTGGTGACTTCCCAGCTCGGCCTCGGTGGTGGAGCCGCCGCTGGTGCAGATCTTGTAGTCCGGGTTACGGAGGTCCTCGATGGTGCTGATCTTGCCTTTCAACCGGGTCGGCACCATCACCTCCTGGGTGGTGACGAAATACGGCCCGGCGAAGCTCACCACCTTCTTGCGCTCCTCAGTGATGGAGAAGCTGGAGACCACGAGGTCCACAGTGCCGCCCTGGAGCGCGGGGATCCGCTCCTCGGTGGCCACCGGCACGAACTCCAGCCGCTGGTCCCCCTCGTAGCCCAGGGAGGCGGCGATGTACTTGGCGATCTCGACGTCGAAACCGGCGTGCTTGCCGTTCCGCAACTCGCCCATCAACGGCTCGTTCGTGGCGACACCGATCCGCAGCTTCGACTGGCCGTAGATGTGCGTCTCGCGCATCTTTTCCTGCACCGAGGGCAGCTCGGGCTCCTGCCGACTGTCGCAGCCCGCGGCGGCGGCCAGGGCGAGGGTGAGGGCGACGGCCAGCGTCGACGCGACCGAGCGGAGCCGGGACTGCGACCTGCCTGAGTTCATGGGCGACCTCGCTGCCGGAAGAGCCTGCGGGACACCGAGAGTAGCGGCTCTCGTCCACTGAGTGTGGACGCCGAGCAGCCATGTTGGACCGCCCAGCCGATCGATGCCGATCGGCGCGCCGGTCGGCTCTGCGGTTGACAGCCGGGCTCGTCACGACATGCTGGACGGGTGAGCCAATTGCCCAGACCCGATGCGCGGACGGTGGCGGTGCTCGCGGCGCTGGGAGCCCTCGCGCCGCTGGCCATGCTGGTCATCTGGCGTCGACAGGATCTTCTCGGCGTGGTCCTGGCACTCCTCTGCGTCCTGCTGACCATGGTCGCCGGAGTCGCCGTCTCGGCCGCCCGGCAGGGCGACGCACCGGAGCCGGTGGACCGCGCGCCGGCCGTCGGGCCGCCCGAGTTCATGCCGTACGGGATCGACGCCGACACCCTCGACGCCCTCGACAGTCGGGACGCGTTGCGTGCGGTGCGTGACCGGCGACGCGGAACGAACGGGCTCAGCGGCGGCCGGTGAGGGTGGGCGCGGCGAGCGCGTCCACGCCCCGCCCGGCCAGACACCGGTACGCCCGGTCGATGCTGCCGTCGACCGGCGGTAGCACCTCCAGGTGCCAGCCGCTCGGCTCGGCGATCCCGGTCGTCAACCGGAACGTCGTGGCGCTGCACACCTGTCGCACCTGGGCGGCGGCGATCACCTCGTCATAGGCGGCACCGACCAGCGACACCGGCAGGATGCCCTCGGCGTACGTCTCCCAGGTGTGCCGGCCGGCGCAGGGCAGCCGGGCCGCCTCCGCGCGGTCGCCCCGGATCCGCACCGGGCCGAAGCACTCCAGCTCAGGCAGGCAGCGGGCGCCCTCGGGCAGGGCGGTCGGCGCACCGGAGCCGGTGGCGCAGCCGGGCAGCGGGCCGGTTGCCGGTGCGGCGACCTGGGTGACCGACGGGTTCGGGGTGGGCACCGCCGCCCGGTCGGCGACCCAGGCCCCGGCGGTGGCAGAGGCGGCGAGAGCGAGCACACCCGCGCCGCCGAGGAACCAGCGCCGCCAGCGCCGACCGCTGGGCACCGCCTGCTGGGTGTCCTCGATGGCCGGGCGCGGCATGGGCCGGCTGACCGGGTAGGCGCCGGAGAGGGTCGCGCCACCGCTGACCGGGGCACCGCTGACGGGTGCCGACGGCGGCCCGAGGGGCAGGTTGGCGAGCAGGTCGTGCAGCTCCAGGGCGGAGGGACGCTCGGCGGGTTCGTTGGCCATGCCCAGACGCAGGACATCGATCAGCTCGTCCGGCACCCCGGGCAACGAGGGCAGCGGCTGGTTGAACATCTCCAGCACGGTGACCAGGCTGGGATTGCGCTCGGACTGCCAGCGGGGCGGTCGGCCGTGCATCACCGCGTAGAGGGTGGCGCAGAGCGCGTACACGTCGACGGCCGGTGACGGCGGACTGTGGCTGAACATCTCCGGTGGCGCGTACGCCGGGGTGAGCACCTCCAGCGTGACCGAGGCGTCGCGGTGCTCGGCGAGCACTGCCAGCCCGAAGTCCGCGAGCACTGCCGAGTTGAAGTGGGAGTAGAGGATGTTGGCCGGCTTGACGTCGCGGTGCAGCACCCCGGCCGCGTGTGAGTGGGCCAACGCGTCGGCGATCTTCATGCCGAGGTCACGGGCTTCCACCGGGCCCAGCGGCGAGGTACGCATCCGTTCGGCGTACGAGCCGTCGCAGAGTTCCATGATCAGGTAGGGGTGCTGGTCGACGGTGACCCCGACGTCGAAGAGGTCGACCACGTGCGGGTGTGACGACATCCGGCCGGCAGCCCGCGCCTCGCGCAGGAAGCGGGCCTGATCCCGCTCGCTGTCCAGCGTCCGGTTCTCCACCTTGACGGCAACCTCGCGACCCACCGAGATCTGGGTGGCCTGGTAGACGGTCGCGTATCCACCTCGGGCAAAAACCCGCAAATCGGTCAGACCGGGCACGATCGGAACCGGCAAGCCGCCGCTCGGGGTGTCCGTCACCGCTCGAAAATACCCAACCCGGCCGGTGGCTCAGCGCACCGCGTCCGCCGGAGCGGCTCCGGCTGGACCGGTACCCTCCTCAGCGTCCGCGGTCGCCGCGGCACCCTCGGACGCGTCGATGCCCCCCGCGGGAGCGCCCCGGCGAGCGTCCAGGCGCAGGCCGACAGCGGTGGCCACAGCCCCCAGCCCCTCCCAGGCCGCCACCCCGAAGAACCGGTCGGGGGCGATGTCGGCCAGCACCGCAATGGTGAAGACGGTGAACGTGACCAACCGGAAGACCACTGTGAACCGGTAGAACGCCCGCCACTCGGTGACCGTGGCCAGCAGGTAGTAGACACCCATGTTGAACGCCGCCATCGACGACGCCAACAGGAACGTGCCGGTGTGATCACCGACGGCACGCGTCTCCGGCACCTCGAACCCGAGCATGCGCAACTGCGCCTCCGGCCAGAGCAGCCCAACCGTGCCCATCACCAGCGCCAACACGCCGAAGACCGCGATGGTCCAGCCCGCGATGGAACGCGGCAGCTTCATGAAGGGCCTCCCCAGGCACGGCGACGGTCACCACTGTGGACCAGCACACGGTGGTGACACGCTAGCCGCTACCCCCGACCACCACATCCCCAAAACCGGTAGAAACCCAACCCCGACCCTTCAGGTTGATCAAGAGGTTTCGGTCACCGCACGGGCGTTTCCTGACGCGAACCTCTTGATCACCGAGTTCAGGAGGTCAGGGCGTCAGGGGTGGGGTGCTCAGGCGGGCGTGCAGGGCATCGGCGGCGGCGCGTTCGCTGCGCTGCTCGGTCGCGTACGCCAGGCGGACCGCCTCGTCCGCGCAGGACAGCGCCTCCGCCGGCTGGCCGCACGCAGCCAGCGCCTCGGCCAGCACACTGGCCGCGATCACCTGACTGCGCACGTCCTCGGCCGGCGCGGTGACCGCCCGCCGAGCCCAGTCCAACGCCTGCTCCCGCTGACCGTGAGCGAGAAGCGCCGACGCGTACTGAGCCATCGTCTGACGGCGGGAGAACAGCAGCGAGGGCGCGTTCGCGGCAGCCGTCGCCACCGGGGCGAGCAGCCCGACCGCGGTCGCCGAGTCGCCGGCGGCCAGACGCGCCGTCGCCAGCAGCACCCGAGGTGCCACCTGCGCCGGGGCCTGCGGGTTGTGCGGCTCCACGGTGGTCAGCACCGCACGGGCCATCTGCTCGGCGGTCTCGCAGTCGCCCAGGTCCAACGCCACGAAACCGCGCAGCGTGCCGGCCATCCCGGTCAGCAGCGGGTGCGAGGTGCGCTCGGCGTACGCCAGGGCGTCGCTGAGCAGGTCCGCCGCGTGCTCCGACTCGCCCAGCCCTCGTGCCACCACCGCGCGGACCACCAGCGCGAACCCGCGCCCCCAATCGTCGGAGGCAGCGGCGAACTCCCGGTACGCCCGCCGGGCCTCCCGGTCGGCCTCGGCCAGGTCACCCAGCTCGGCGGTGGCGAACGCGGCCACCGCGCGCAGCGTGCCCACCGCCCACGCCTCGCCGACCCGCTCCCCGAAGGGCAGGAACACCTGCGCCATCCGACACGCCTCGCGCAGCCGGCCGGCGAGCAGTCGGGCGAACGCCGTGGTGCCGCGCAGCCAGGCCTGCCCGTACGGGTCCTTCAGCTCGGCGAAGAGCCGGGCGGCCCGGCCGAGCACCGCGTCGGTGCCGGCGAAGTCACCCCGGGTGGTGGTGACCCAGGCCAGGTTCTGCAGCGACCAGGCCTGCCCGCGCCGGTCCTGTGCGCCGAGGCTGACCTGGTACGCGGCAGCCAACCGACTGCTCGCCTGGCTCAACCGGCCGGCCACGAAGTCGGCCATCCCGATCCGGCGCATCGCGGTGGCACGTTGCACAGGCAGACCGGCCGCCGTGGCCACCTGCAACGCCTCGTGCCAGGCGGTCATCGCCCGGCCCTGATCACCGAGGGTCTCCTGGGCCTGCCCGGCGAGCAGCAGGGCACCGACCCGGGTGGCCTCGTCCCCCGCGTTCGCGGCGATCTTCTCGGCGTACGCCAACGCGTCGCCGACACGGCCGACCTGGAGCAGGGCCCGAGCGTGCACGACCCGATCGGCCGCCGGCACCCCGTCACGGGCAAGTTCGGTGGCGCGCTCGGCGTACTCGACGGCCAGCACCGGCTCACCGGCGGACAGCGACCGGCGGGCGGCCCTGCCGAGCGCGGCGACGCCCAGTGGTACCACCGCGCGGGCCGGCGCGTCCGGACGCAGCTTCACCGCGTCGGCGAGCGTTGCGGCCCGTTCGACGTGCGTCGCCACGAAGTCGTCCCGGGCCTCGTCGGTGAACCCGCCCGGCGCGGCGGGAGCGGCCTCGTCCGCTGGCGCCGCCCAGCGGGCCAGTGCGGCGTGCCGCTCGGCCAGCTCCGCCTTGCTCACCCCGGCGTACGCGGCCTCGCGCATCAGCGGAGTCGCGAACGAGTATCCGGTCCGGGAGCGGTGCAGCATCCGCCGTTGCAGCAGCTCCTCGACGGCCCGGTCGAGTTCCACGGCGACCACGGCGGACGGCCTGCCGTCACGGCCGGCGCGCTGTTCGCGCATCGCCTCCAACGCACCGTTGGGGACCGTGTCACCGATCACCGCGGCGTCCCGCAGCACCGAACGGGCGTCCGGCGGCAGGGCGTCGATCCGGGCGGCGAGGACGGCGGCGAGGTCCCGGGAGAGCAACCGGCTGCCCAGCGAGCCGGGCACCAACCGCCAGCCGGCCGCCGGGCTCTGGTCGCGGTCGCCGCTCCGCTCCCCCGGTGCGCGGACACCCCGCGTGGACTCCGTGGTGAGTGCTCCCCGCTCGATCAGCAGGGTGACCAATTCGGCAAGGTAGAACGGGTTGCCCTGCGCGGTGGCGAGCAGCCGGTCCGTGTCGGCCTGCGGCAACCTGCCGCCACCGAGGTAGCTCGTGAGCAGCCGCGCCGCGTCGGCACCGCGCAGTGGTGGCAGGGAGTGCACCTCGGCGTCCGCGACCCGGGTCAACGCCCCGGCGGTACGCACCAGCTCCGGCCGACCGAGCAGCAGCACCAGCACGGGGCCGGTGAGCCTGGACAGGGTCAGCCCGAGGGCGCTGATCGTCTCGGCGGTGGCGTCGTGCAGGTCGTCCACCACGATCACCAGCGGCGCTTCCGAGGCGAGGCCGCTGAGCAGGTCGGCGACCGCGTTCGGCACCGCCTCCGCGTCCGCCGCCGGGACGCCCGACCCACCCCACTCGCCGGTGTCGGTGCCGGCGTGCGCGGGGAGTTCGCCGTAGCCGAGCAGGGCGAGCAGTTGCTCGGTGGCGATCGGCGCGGTCTCACCGCCGGAGCGGGCGAGCCGCTGCCCGAGCCGCCGCAGCCTCTCCTCGACTGCCGGTCGGGTCAGCGCGGTGGCCGCGTCGCTGGGCAGGCCGACGGCGGCACGCACCAGGTCGGCCAGGGGCGCGAGCCGGCGTCGCTCGCCGAACGCGGCACACCGCACCGAGAGCACCCGGGCTCCCGTGTGCGCCGCGTAGCGGCCGGCGCCCACGTCGTACCCGGCGGCGAGGCGCTCGACCTCCGCGGCGAACCGGGACTTGCCGATGCCCGCCTCGGCGGTCATCAGCAGCACCCGCGGGTCGCCCTGGTCGATCACCTCGGCGAGTCGGCCGGCGACCCGGCCGATCTCCGTCTCCCGTCCGACGTACGGCGCCTCGTCGCCGAGCCCCGACCGGGTGCCTGGCGCGTCCAGGAGGCCCAGCAGCTCGTACGCCTCGACCGGCTCCCGCTTGCCCTTGAGCCGCAGCGGGCGCAGCGCCCGCCAGGACGACACGTGCCGGGTCGCGGCGGCGGTGCGCCCTCCGGCGTACACCGCGCCGACGGCGGCGGCGTCGGCCAGCCGGGCGGCGGTGTTCACCGTGTCGCCGATGACCGTGTACTCGATGGCTGCCTGGATGCCCGCGATGACATCGCCGGTGTTCAGGCCGACGCGCAGCCCGAGTGGCGCGCCGCCGCCTCGCTCGTCGTCGAGCACCCGGCGGACGGCCCGCTGCATGGACAGGGCGGCTCGAACGGCGCGTTCGGCGTCGTCCTCGTGCGCCACGGGAGCGCCGAAAACCGCCATGATCCCGTCACCGGTCAGCTTGTCCACGTGCCCGCCGAACGTCTTCACCGCGCCGGCGAGCGCGGCGAGCACCCGGTCGGTGACCGCGCCGACGCGTTCCGGGTCGAGGTCCTCCGACCAGGAGGTGAACTCGGAGAGGTCGCCGAAGAGCACGGTGACCACCCGG
>NZ_JBSFBM010000065.1:0-23405 GCF_053592955.1 Micromonospora sp. NPDC002411
GTGGTGGTGACCGAGGCGTCGACGCTGGACGGCGCCGGTCACGCGGCGGTGCGCGACCTCGCGGCCGACGCCCCGATCCACGTTGCCGCTCCCGACGGCACGGTCCTCGGCACGGTGACCCAGTGAGCCCCGTGCAGGACCCGCAGGCGCGGCCGTACCGGGCCGGTTTCGGCTGTTTCGTCGGTCGGCCCAACGCGGGCAAGTCGACGCTGACCAACGCCATCGTCGGCACCAAGATCGCGATCACCTCGAACAAGCCGCAGACCACCCGGCACGTCATCCGGGCCGTGCTGCACCGCCCGGAGTCGCAGCTGGTCCTGGTCGACACCCCGGGCCTGCACCGCCCTCGGACGCTGCTCGGCGAGCGCCTCAACGACCTGGTCCGGTCCACCTGGACGGAGGTCGACGTGATCGGCCTGTGCATCCCGGCGGACGAGCCCGTCGGGCGCGGCGACCGGTTCATCACCGGCGAGCTGGCCGAGTTGAAGGCGACGGTCCTGGCGGTGGTCACCAAGACCGACCTGGTCGACAAGCGTCGCCTGGCGGAGCAGTTGCTCGCGGTGAGCCAGCTGGGGGAGTTCGCCGAGATCGTGCCGGTGAGCGCGGTGGCCGGGCACCAGGTGGACACTCTGGTCGACGTGATGACCAAATACCTGCCGCCGTCGCCGCAGCTCTACCCGGACGACATGCTGACCGACGACCCCGAGCAGGTTCTCGTCGCGGAGCTGATCCGGGAGGCCGCCCTGGAGGGGGTCCGTGACGAGTTGCCGCACTCCATCGCCGTGGTCGTCGAGGAGATGATCCCCGAGGGTCAGGTCATGAAGATCTACGCCGACCTGTACGTGGAGCGGCCCAGCCAGAAGGCCATCGTGCTCGGCCACAAGGCGAGCCGGCTCAAGGAGGTCGGCACGACCGCCCGCAAGCAGATCGAGGAACTGCTGGGCAGCCGGGTCTATCTCGACCTGCACGTACGCGTCGCAAAGGACTGGCAGCGCGACCCGAAGCAGCTGCGCAAGCTGGGTTTCTGAGCCACCACACCGGCCGGCCGGCCGATCGGGCCGGCCGGCGCGGGTACGGCTGTCGTCGTACCCCATGATCTTCTTCGGTCAGCTGGGTGGAAAGATTCACGTTTGGTCGGGGGTGCTGTCCGTTTCGCGCGGGCACCGCGCAGGGTAGGGGAACTACGCCAAGCGTCCCCGACCGAGATGCAGGCTGATGCGCAACAGGTACCTCGATCTGCTCCGTTTCCTGGCCATCGTCCGAGTGGTCGTCTACCACGTCACAGGGTGGGCGACCCTCACCCTCGTCTTCCCTGCCATGTCGGTGATGTTCGCGCTGGCCGGTTCGTTGATGGCCGCGTCGCTCACCCGCTCCGGGCCGGCGGCGGTCGGGCGTCGACTGCGTCGGCTGCTGCCGTCGCTGTGGGTGCTCGCGGCGGTCTTCGTACCGGCCATGCTGCTCAGCGGGTTGCCGGTGAGCCCTCGGGTGCTGCTGTGGCTGTTCCCGATCGCCGACCCACCGGCCAACGACTGGGGCGCCCTGGCCCTGAGCATCATCTGGTACCTACGCGACTACCTGTGGTTCGTGCTCGCCTCACCTGTCGCGTTCTGGCTCTTCCGGCGTGCCCCGCTGCCCACCCTGCTCGCCCCGTACCTCCTCCTGGTGGCGATCGAGGCGGGGATCTACCCGGCGCCACCGGTGCTGCGCGAGTTCGGGCTGTACTTCGGGGCGTGGATGCTGGGCTTCGCCCACCACGCCGGGATGCTGCGCCGGCTCTCCGGCCGGGTGCTGTACCCGGTGGCGCTCACCCTCGCGGTGGGCGGCGGCGCCTGGATCGTCGGGCATCCCGGGCCACGCGGGTACGACCTGAACGACAACCACCTGGGCAACGCCCTCTGGTCGGCCGCGTTCATCCTGATCGTCCTGGGTCGGGCTCCCTCCGGCGTGGCGTGGCTGAGCCGAAGCCAGCTGGCCGACCGGGCGGTGACAGTGGTCAATCGGAGGGCGCTCACAGTCTATCTCTGGCACATGCCGTTCGTGGTGGCGCTCACTCCGCTGGTCGACGTGGTGGGTTGGTCCCACCAGGATCCGCTGGGGTTGGCCATCCGGGTGTTGCTGGTCTTCGCGCTGGTCGGGTTGGTCACCCTCGCCGTCGGCTGGGTCGAGGACGTCGCCGCCCGTCGCCGCCCGGAGTTGATCCCCGGTGGCCCGAGGCGGCCGGTCGAGGCGGCCGACCCCGACGGTGCCGAGCCCCGCGCCCGGTCCGGTGCGGAGCCGCGCGCCCGGGTCCTCGACCCGGCCGTGGTGCCGGCTCCGCGGTCGCCCGGGACGCCGGCCGCCGTCGACGTCAACGCTGGCTGATCGTCACGTTTCCGCTGCCGGCCGAACCGTCGAGCACCAGGGACGCGGCCGGGTCGTCGGCGACGGTGACCCGCGCGTCACCGGAGCCCGCGCCGGAGCGCACCCGGTAGCTGCCCGGCGGCACCAGCAACATCACGTCGCCGCTGGATGCGTGCGCCCGCGCCGCAGCCGGTTTGTCCAGCTCGACTGTGACATTGCCGGAGCCGGCCTCGGCATCCGTCGTGCCACCGAGCCGCCGGGCGGTGATGTCACCGGACCCGGCGCGCAGGCGGACGGCCCCGCTGACCTCGCTCACGTCGATGTTGCCGGAGCCGGTCTCCACCTCGACCTTGCCGCTCGCGTCGACGACCCGCACATCGCCCGAACCCAAGCGGAGCTCCACCGCGCCGACCTTGGTCAGCTCGACGTCGCCGGAACCGGACTCGCCCTGAAGGGCCACGCCCTCCGGCACTGTCACCTCGTAGGAGACGCTGCACCGGTCGCCACAGTCGGTGTCCAGCACCAGCTCGCTGCCCTTGATCTCGTACCGGGCCTGGGGCTCGCCACCCTGGTAGCGCACCACCCGCTTGATCCGCGCCTCCGCCGCCGTGCCGGTGCCCCGGACGACCACGTCGCCGGAACCCGGCAGCACCCGGATGCTGGTGATCTGCACCGGCTCGGTGTCGTCGTAATCGAGCCGACGCATGGCCAGGTTGTCACACCCGGCAAGCACGATGAGAGTGGTTGCCAGCCCCAGGGCGACGGGGGCGGTGGCGCGACGACGGAGACCGCCAGTGGTCGGTTGCATTGCCATGACCAGCACGCTACGACCGGTGGAGAGCCGCGCGCATCGGGGTTACTCCGCGCATCCACCCCGAACCAACCCTGATTTCACACCCCGAGGGAGAATGACCCGATGGCCGGGTATCGCCGACAGCTCTACCGCGACGACGCGGTGGTGCTGCGTGTGCAGAAACTCGGCGAGTCCGACCGGATCATCACCCTGCTCACCCGCCGACATGGCCGGCTGCGCGCGGTGGCCCGAGGGGTCCGCCGCACCATGAGCAAGTTCGGCGCCCGGCTGGAACCGTTCGGCCACGTCGACCTCCAGCTCGCCGGCGATCCGAAGGGCAACCACGGCAGCGCGCTGCACACCGTCAGCCAGGTCGAGGGCATCGACCTGTACGGCAAACGGTTCCTGGGGGACTATCCGCGCTACACGGCGGCCAGCGCGATCGCCGAGACCGCCGAACGGTTGACCCCGGTGGAGCGGGAGCCGTCGCTACGGCTGTTCCAGCTCACCCTGGGCGCGCTGAAGGCGCTGTCCCGGGGCGAGCACGCCACCACTCTGGTGCTCGACGCGTACCTGCTGCGGGGGATGGCCCTCGCCGGTTGGGCGCCGGCGCTGATCGCCTGCGCGGTCTGTGGCACCCCGGGTCGGCACCGGGCGTTCTCCGTGCCGGCCGGCGGCGCGGTCTGCCCCGACTGTCGACCACCCGGCGCGGCCCACCCCGCGCCGGCCACCATCGACCTGATGTCCGCGCTGACCACCGGCGACTGGGTGCTCGCCGACGCCACCGACACCGGGGTACGCCGGGAGTGCAGCGGGCTGGTCGCGGCTCACCTGCAGTGGCACCTGGAACGCGCGCTACGCTCGCTGCCGCTGGTCGACCGGGGTCCCTCGGCGGCCGGCGCGGCCTCGCCGCCGGAAGGCGCCGGGGCCGTGGTGCTCCGGCCACGTGGCGACGTCGAGGCCGGGGCGGACGGCGCGAACAGGGAGTGACCGAGTGATCCGATCGAAGAAGGCCAGCCGGCGCGAGCCGACGCCGCCGACCCCACACCCGTCCGGCGCCCGGCCGCCAGCGCTGCCCGCCGGGGCGGTGCCGAAGCACGTGGCGGTGGTGATGGACGGCAACGGTCGGTGGGCCAAGGACCGCGGGCTGCCCCGCACCAAGGGGCACGAGGCGGGGGAGCACAGCCTCTTCGACACCATCGAGGGCGCCATCGAGATGGGCATCCCGTACCTGTCGGCGTACGCGTTCTCCACCGAGAACTGGCGGCGCTCGCCGGACGAGGTCCGGTTCCTGATGGGGTTCAACCGGGACGTCATCCGTCGTCGCCGCGACCAGTTGGTCGACCTCGGCGTCCGGGTGGTCTGGTCGGGCCGACCCGGGCGGTTGTGGAAGAGCGTCATCTCCGAGTTGCAGACCGCCGAGGAGATGTCCCAGGGCAACTCGACGCTGACCCTGCAGTTCTGCGTGAACTACGGCGGGCAGGCCGAGATCGGCGACGCCGCCGCAGCGATCGCCCGGGACGTGGCGGCCGGTCGACTGGACCCGGCGAAGGTCACCGAGAAGACCGTCGCGAAGTACCTCTACCACCCGGAGATCCCGGAGGTGGACCTGTTCCTGCGCCCCTCCGGGGAGGAGCGGATCTCCAACTTCCTGCTCTGGCAGACCGCGTACGCCGAGTTGGTCTTCCTGGACACGCTCTGGCCGGACTTCGACCGCCGCCACCTCTGGTACGCGTGCGAGCTGTTCGCGCAGCGGGACCGCCGCTTCGGCGGGGCGCTGCCCAACCCGGTCGCCCCCGTTCTGAGCTGAGACGCTTACCCGCACGTCACTCTGGGTATCAGAGACGTCAGAAGCCACTGACGGAGGTGAACCCACATGATCCAGAAGCGCATTGCCCAGTGGGCGGTGATGGCGGTCGCTGTGCCACTCGCGGCTGCCGGTGCCCGTCGACTCAGCCACACCCTGGAGGCCCGCCGTGGTCCCTCCGGAGCGACCCGGCTCCTGACCAAGGGCGCCGACCTGATCCGCCCCGAGAAGGCCAAGCGCCGCCGTTTCTTCTGATCCCGATCCCCCCGGCGCCGCCCGCGATCCTGCGGGCGGTGCCGTGCCACGCCAGCTCCACCGCCCCATGATCGGCGCGCCCAGGCGTTGAGGATCGTCGTGGGGTGGGGGAGGGGGCGGTGGGTGGGAGGGTGGGTGGGTGGATTTCGCCGGGTGCTGGGGATTGGCGGCGGGTAGGGTCCGGAGAGGGCGGGCCGACGGCGGTTGGAGTGCGCATGAGGGATCTCCGGTTCAAGATGATCATGGCGTTGAACGCGGCCGATCTGGGTGACCCCATCTGCGAGCAGGTGGCCGACATCTGTGCCGAGATCGCCGAGCAGCACTGCGCCGAGTTCGGCCACACACCGCAACTCCGGACCGGCGAGATCGCCGAACTGGCCACCGGAGAACCGGCCCTGACCTGGGCGCCGTCGACCCCCGACGCCGGGCAGCGTGCCTGGTGACCGCACCGGCCCCCGCAGTAGACATCCGTCGCGCCGACGACCGCTTCGCCACCCGGATCTCCTGGCTGGACTCGAAGCACTCGTTCTCGTTCTCCCGGCACTACGACCCGGCCAACACCCACCACGGTCTGCTGCTGGTCAACAACGACGACGTGGTCCGACCGGGCGCCGGCTTCGAGACCCACCCGCACGAGGACATGGAAATCGTCACCTGGGTGCTCCGTGGCTCCCTGGTGCACCAGGACTCCACCGGGCACTCCGGGGTGATCTATCCGGGGCTGGCGCAGCGGATGAGCGCCGGCACCGGCATCCTGCACTCCGAGAAGAACGACGCCTGGCGGCTCAACAACCAGGAGCCGCACAGCGATCCGGTGCACTTCGTGCAGATGTGGGTGCTCCCCGACGAGCAGGGCGTCGACCCAGGCTACGAGCAGTTGGAGATCGAGGACGAGCTGCTCCGCGGCGGCCTGGTGCCGATCGCCTCCGGGATGGACCGCTACGACGGTGCGTCGGCGATCCGGATCCGCAACCGGTACGCGACGCTGCACGCCGCCCGACTCGCCCCCGGCGACGAGGTCACCATCCCCGACGCGCCCTTCGTGCACCTTTACGTGCCCGACGGCACCGTCACCCTGGAGGGCAGCGGGCCACTCGGCACCGGCGACGCGGCCCGGCTGACCATGACCGGCGGCCGACGGGTCACCGCCGACGAACCGGCCGAGATCCTCGTCTGGGAAATGCACGCGACGATCAACTGACGGGCGGCCGCGCATCCGCCGTTCGCCCTGCTGCGCCGTCTTTCATGATCGTGCTCGAACATGGATGTAGTGGCCTCCCTTCATCGGGAGGCCACTACATCAGGGATCGAGCACGGCCGTGGGCCGTGGGCCGTGGGTTTGTTACGCGGGGGACTCGGTGCGGTCGGCGGCCCAGGTGGTGTGGAACGAGCCGTCCCGGTCCACCCGCTGGTAGGTGTGCGCGCCGAAGTTGTCCCGCAGGCCCTGGATCAGCGCGGCGGGCAGCCGCTCGGCGCGCAGCGCGTCGAAGTACGCCAGCGACGACGAGAACGCGGGCGTCGGCACACCGGCCCGGGTCGCGTCGCCCACCACCCGTCGCCAACTCGGCACACCGGCCGCGACGGCGTCGGCGAAGTACGGTGCGACCAGCAGCGTCGGCAGGTCGGGCTGCTGGTCGTACGCCTCGCGGATGCGGTCGAGGAAGCGTGCCCGGATGATGCAGCCGCCCCGCCAGATCGTCGCCGTGCCGCCGAGGTCGATGTCCCAGTCGTACTCCTGGCTGCCGGCCCGGATGTGGTCGAAGCCCTGCGCGTACGCGACGATCTTGGAAGCGAGCAGCGCCCGACGGACGTCCTCGACGAACGCCTCCCGGTCGGTGACCTGCCACTTCTCACCCGCGTCGGGGAATGCCCGGCGGGCCGCCTCGCGCTGCCGCCTGCGCGAACTCCACGAAGTCCTCGTCAGCCATTCGACCGGGCCAGTGACGCGAACCTCTTGGCGCCGCTTCTGACGAGATCGGCCGGCAGTCTCGTCCCCCAGTTTGGGTTGGCGGCGATCTCGATCGCCTCGTCCACGGACAGGGCGGGCGGTGCCGGCGAGGTGCCCTTGCCCTCCCAGAACAGGCAGGTGGAGATCATCAGATCGATCTGGAGGCCATCGCGGTGGTAGACCGTGACCATCTTGTTCTGCACGCAGTTGTCGGGAATCTCGGTCAGCTCCACCGTGCCCGGTGCCGGGTTGTCACCGAGGCGGTCCTGGTAGATGGAGAGCCGCAGCATGCCCGGCCCTTCGCCTCGGTCGAGGTGGATCTGGATGTACGGCATGCCGGCACCTGCGCCGCTGCTCTGAAGGCTCGCGTACCCGCTGGTCTTCCCTTGAGGCAGAAGCCGGGTCAACAGTTCCAGCGCGCCCTCCGGTGTGGTGGTCAGCAGCTCACCGGCCGGCCCCGCCCCGATCCGCACGGTGTCGATGACCCTGGTCGAGGGGGTCGGCGACACGGACAGATGTGGCGCTCCTGCCGGATTTCCTCCCCTGCCGTCCACGAACCCGCCCGGGGCGTCGTCTGGCACCCCGGGCGGAGACGGCGTGGCCGAGTCGACCACCCCACCCAGCGAACCCACGTTCATCCCGCCGGTCTGACTGGCGCCATCCGCACCGACACCGAGCGGCCCGACGGCCAGACCGATCACTACCAGCATCACCATCGCCGATCCGCCAGCGCCGAACTGCGCCAGGCGGCGCCGGCGGCGCAGTCGGCGGCCCTGCGCCACTGACCGCTCGATCAGGTCACCCAACGGTGGGGCGGGGTGCTGGGCCAGATCGTCCCTGAAACGTCCACGGACGTCACCCATGTCCCGTACCCCTCCTCGGCCGGGTGCCCTGCGTGGCAACCCGTCTCCTACCTGACGGGTTGGCCGGCCAGTTTGGTTACCGTCTTTCGACACGAATTTCCAGCCGCCGCCCGCAGGCCGACGCGGCACTCGCCGCGCGTGTGTGGCCGTCTCCGGAGAGTCATATGTCCTTGCCGGGAGGACCGCTGCGGACGGGTGAGCCCGTGGTAGGCGCACACCTCGGCGAAGCCCATGCGTCGGTCGACCGGCTGGCCTGCCGTACCCGACGTTTGGGGTTGTCAGCCATGCTGGAGCCGGAAGCCCAGGCCGGCACCACACGAGGGGGACTCGTGCGCAAACCAGCCAAGACAGCCGCCCTTCTTGTCGGACTCGGCGTCGGCGCCGCCGCCGGTCCGTCCCTCGGACCGGCCGCAGCCTGGTCTGGTATCGCTATCGCCGCGCTCGGGGTTGCGCTCTTCCTGCTGGGCAGGAGGGAGTCCGATCTCGTCGGAGACGGCGGGATCGACGACGAGGAGGAATCTGAGATGCCCGACGACGGTGCGGCCACGGCCGTGGAGCGACGACCCCGCATCCGGCAGCGATCAACCTTCGCCCACCTCGGCCCCCACGTGGAACAGATCCTCAGGCTCGCCGAGGAACAGGCCAGCACCATCGTCGAAGACGCGCGGCTCGAATCCGAGAGGCTCCTGGCCGCCGCCCGACGGGAGGCCGACGCATACCCGAACCTTGCGCGGGAGCAGACAGCCGGATTCACCGGAGCCCACCAGGACCTGTCTCCGATACCGCCTACCCAGGCTCCGCCTTCGGGCGAGGACCCAGGCTAGGGCCGCGCGCGTCGCCAAGACGGTCCTGCGATCTCCGGCGGTATGGTCAGCGACGGAATCATGGCGTGCCAGGTGGCGTGCCAGGCGCTGGGAGGACGCGCCAAGGTGGCGCACACCTCGCCCGCCAACTCCTCGGGGCTGCGGCCACGCCACGGGGTGTCGACGAACACCTGGTAGTCGCCGTTGAACTCGAGGGCGACCCGGAACAGCTCCTGATCGCGGTAATCGTTGGCGACCCAGCTGGGTCGGAGGTTGTAGGTGAGCAACCGTTCCCGGTCCATGTCGGTCAGGACACGTCGTCCGGCCGACCTCTCGGGCGTTTCCCACGAATGATCTGCGGCCACCCGTGCGACCTCCGCGTCGTACTCGGCGGCGGCGAAGGAGACGCCCCGCATCATGGGCACCTCGATCGACCAGTCCCAGTGGACCCGGTCACCGTCACGCGTGATGGTGACGTCTGTGGATCCACAGCCATACACACCGCAATCGCAGCGCGCGATCGGAACGGTGCGTGGCTGGGAGACGGCCACCAGACGATTGGTCGGAACCAGGACCTCGTACGGGTCCATCCCGAGGCCTGCTCCGGCAGCTGTCATCTCCGTGCCGTTGACGTAGACCTGCACGTGGAAATCGCCGCCTGCGCGGGGCGTCGGCGACACCTCCAGATGGAGAGAGTCGACTCCGGCCCGGCGGGCGACTCCCCCACCTGGTACAAGGGCGAAACCGGGAGGAACAGTGCTCGGGAATGGGATCTTCAGCTCCTGAAGCGATGTGGTGACAAGTTCGCGGATATCCCAGGAAGAGTCGTTCACCGAAGCACCGGCGAGTTCGCGCAACGTCGGAGAGTCCAGCCCGTCGACCAACGCTTGGCAGGCAGCCTGGATCAGATCCTCCGAGCCGCGCCCGGTCTCGGCGTCCCACCGTGCCACAACGTCGTACAGTCGCTGCTCCGCAGACCCGCCGCCATCCTCACTCACGCCAGCCATCATCCACAGCCCTCGAAAGGACCGCACCACGGTTTCTCTTGATCCCGCACGAGCAGATATCGGCTGGCGCGGACTGTGGCCGTAGGCCATGGTCTGGGGGTGATCGTCATCCAGCGGGTACGTGTGCGATGGAGCGCGTCCAGCCGCGG
The DNA here is from genome assembly GCF_053592955.1 of Micromonospora sp. NPDC002411. NCBI lineage: Bacteria > Bacillati > Actinomycetota > Actinomycetes > Micromonosporales > Micromonosporaceae > Micromonospora > Micromonospora sp. NPDC002411. The sequence continues at coordinate 9,966 of NZ_JBSFBM010000065.1, forward strand.
TGCTCACCATGCCAACGCCCGCCGGGGGCTCAACCGCCCGGTGATGCTTCCCGCGCCGCCGCCGACAGGCGATGTCGTGGTTCACGACGTCCTGGCTGACGAGGCCGACAACTACTCGCTCCGCACCGACGTGCTGACCGGTGGCGTGAGCATGGCCCGCAGCCTGGGTCTGTGGCTCGCCTTCGAGGGCTCGGCGGTGACCGTCGAGCGTCTGCCCGGCAGGGCGGCGTTTCCCCGCGCGGGAGTATCGACCCGCCTGTTCACCCTCGCCGACGGGCAGGTTGGCCGGTACGAGGCCAATTTCCGGCTCCGGTTCACCGACTGCGCGTGCGACCCCAGCTGGTACTACGAGGACTGGGTGGTCCATGTCAGCAACGGCGATGCTGCTGGCGATCGGTTCCTGCGCGGCGAACCGGACCGCGTTGTCGACCACCGTGTCCATCTCTACGGTGGCCGCTCCGCGCGCCGACGTAACCGTTAGCGAGCGCTCGGGCCAGAACCCCACACGCCTCATCAGCGCAGTGTCAGGCCCGGTTCAGCACCCCTCAGGCAGACCGCTGTGCGGTGTCGCCGCCGCGGAGGCGGTCCAACTCGGCGAGGTACATCGCCTGTAGGCGCTCATTGTGGCGGACGAGCAGCGTGACCTCCTCGACGCTGTAGCCCTCGATGAGCCGCTCCGCCCGCTCGGCGAACGGCTCGTACGGTCGCTTCAACTCGGCGATCCGCTCCGGCCGCAGGGTGACGATCACCCGCCGCCGGTCCGCCGGATCGCGCTCGGCCGTCACGTAGCCCGCCTGCTGGAGCCGGCGGAGCATGCTGGTCACCGCCCCGGTGGTGAGGTTGGTCCGTTCGGCGACCTGCCCGGCGGTGGCTGATCCGGCGTCCGCCAGGTAGTCCAGGCATTCCAGGTCGCTCACGGTGAGGCCCAGCCGCTCGGCGATGGCGTACCGGAACACCATGGACAGCCGCGACGTCTCCCGCCCGGCGCGCATGAGGTCGGCGATCGCGGACGCACGGGCCAGCTCGTGGGGCATGCCCGCAATCATGCCTCCGGCACGGTGACCCGGTGCAGCCGAGGTAACAGCCGGGTCAGCACCCAGTGCGGTGCTGTTGCACCCCCGGTCAGGCGGCGCATCAGCCCGGCGGCGGTGTCGACGGCGCGGAAGGCGTAGGGCACCATCTCGTCCTGATAGCCGGCGATCGCCTCCTCCACCGGCGTGCCGCTCGTCCGAGCCTGGACCAGCCTGCGGCCGAGCAGGGCGGCGTCGCGGAGTGCCGTGTTGCCGCCATGAGCGCCGAACGGCGGCATGACGTGCACGGCGTCACCCATCATCGTCGCCCGGGGCACCGCCCACCGGCGCGGGCGCCGGCCGGTGGCGAAGAGGTTGAGCACCGTGGCGTCCAGCTCGGCCGTGCCGACCAGCCGCCGGATGACCGGGTGGAAGTCCGCACTCATCCGGGAGGCCAGTCTCCACAACGCCAGCAGGTCCCCTCGTACACCGAGGGGCACCTCCTCCTGCCGGAGCAGCAGTCCCCACATGACGTAGTCGTAGCCGGTGGGCGCATAGCTGCCCGGGGCCAGGCGCGCGAACGCCTCCGGCGGGCTCTCGCCGAACCGCATGGAGGTGAAGAAGAAGGCGCGGCCTGGTCGGTCGGCGATGGCTAGGACCCCACTGGTACGCAGCGCGTCCGGGATGACGCTCTCGCCGTTCCGCAGCAGGGGCGACCGACCGTAGATGCCCGCCATCGGGGTGTTCGTCGGGTCCGCGTCCGGCATGAGCTGCGCGCGCAGTGCCGAGCCGACGCCGTCAGCGCCCACGACGACGGTTGCCGCGGCGGCCCCGCCGTCGGAGAACCGCAGCCGCAGCCCTGCCGGGCCGCCGCTCTCCACCGCGACGGCGTCCTTGCCGTAGTGGATGCGCCCGTTCAGCCCGGACTGCAGGATCGACCGCAGGGTCAGCCGGTCGACCTGGCGGGTCGCGTGTGGCTCGTCCTTGAAGGTGATGGTGAACGCGTCCCGCAGCCGGCTGTCGGTGAAGCGTAGGTGCCCGCCGGGCTCGTCGCCGGTGGTCAGCGCCAGGTTGTACAGCTGGCGAGGCAGGCTCTCGCGCAGCGCCTCCAGCCCGTACCGGTCGAGGATGATCCGGTAGCCCTGCCGCCGGACGAAGGGGCCCGGGTCCCGCTCGTAGACGTGCACGTCGATGCCGGCGCGCATCAGGTACTGGGCGAGGCAGAGGCCGGAGAGGCCGGCGCCGGCGATTGCCACCGTGAAGTCAGTCGATGTGCCCATGCATTTATCTTAATGACTAAGATGATTTGGGCAAGACCGCCCGCCTCCGTCCGTCAAGGCGGGGAATGGGCAGCGGGCTAGCCGTCGTCGCGGGTGCGTACCGCGATGCGGATGGTGGTGCCGTGGGGTCCGCTGCCGACAAACAGGTAGTCGGTCATCTGCCCGACGACCCACAGGCCCATTCCTCCGGTGCCGGACAGAGGCGGTCGCTCGACGCGCGCAACGTAGTGAGCGGCATCGAACCCCGGCCCCTGGTCGGTCACTTCACAGGTGAGTTGGCCGTCGAGGAGCAGGCGGATGGCACCCTTGCCGCCCCCGTGCCGAATCACGTTGATCAACAATTCGTTGACCGCTGTCACCCAGTCCTCGATCTCGTCCTGGTCGAGGCCACACCGCCGACTGACGGTCTCGACCTCGTTGCGAACGCGGGCGAGGTCCGTGAGGGCGAACGACGTCGAGAAGAGGGGCCTCCCAGCGGTCGGCGCATGATGGTCGCGAGGTGGGACCGCCACCGCTCCCCCTCTCTGTCCGGACGTGAACTCCGGCGACCTGCTGGTCGCGCGTCAGAGTGCGCCCCCCGTGAAGGGTTCACCGGACGACGAAGGCATCAATGTGACATGGGAACGTACCCCACGTTGAGGACGCGACACTGTCGATCTCCTTCCTGGCGCGCCGTCGGCGACGTGCCGGCGTCTAGGCTGCCTGGGTGAGTGGTGCCGAGATGGTGACGAACGAGGAGCGGCTGCGCCGCATCGAGGCGATCACCGACGCCGCGTTGTCGGGGCTGGACATCGCCGAATTGCTCGACGAGCTCCTCGAACGGGTCCGGGACCTGCTCACTGTCGATACCGCCACCATCCTGCTGCTGGAAGGCCACAGCGGCGAACTCGTCGCGACGGCGGCGAAAGGGCTGGAGGAGGAGGTACGCCGGGGCTTCCGCGTCCGGGTCGGGCGCGGCTTCGCCGGCCGGGTGGCGGCGACACGTGCGCCGGTCACGATCTACGACGTCACGCCTGACGACGTGGTCAATCCCATCCTGCTCACCAAGGGTGTACGCGCCCTGCTGGGCGTGCCCATGATCTACAACGGAAACCTCGTCGGCGTGTTGCACGTCGGCTCGTTGACCCTGCGGCGGTTCGGTCCCGACGATGTGCGGCTGCTGCAACTCGTCGCCGATCGTGCCAGCTCGGCAGGCCAGGCCCGAGCGCAGGTCCTCGACAGGCAGGCTGCGCTTGCCCTGCAACGCAGCCTCCTGCCCGCCCAGCTACCCGACATTCCCGGTCTGGACCTGGCCGCCCGGTACGCACCCGGTCACGACCTGGGCATCGGCGGCGACTGGTACGACGTGTTCGTGTTGCCCTCGGGCTGGCTGGGCGCCGTCATCGGCGACGTCTCCGGCCACGGGCTGCCATCCGCCGTCGTCATGGGGCGCATCCGCAGCGCGCTACGCGCCTACGCGCTCGACGCCGACGACCCCGCCGAGGCGCTGACCTCCCTCGACCGCAAGATTCACCACTTCGAGGCCGGCACCCTGACCACCGCCGTCTACGCGCTCATCGCACCCGACCGTACGACGGTCCACCTCTCCTGCGCAGGTCACCTGCCGCCGCTCCTGGTTGCCCCCGGCCAGCCCGCCCAGCTCGTCAACGTGACTGTGGACCGGCCACTCGGTGTGGGCCGCCCGATGATCAGTCGCCGCACCACAGTTCTCGACCTACCGCCCGGCGCGGCGCTCGTCTTCTACACCGACGGGCTCATCGAACGCCGCACTGAACTGATCGACACCGGCATCGAACGCCTCGCCGCCGCCGTGCGGTCCGAGCCGGCCGAGGCACTGTGCGACCACATCATGACCACCACCGCGCCGGAGCACCCCGATGACGACATCGCTCTGCTGGTCATCCGCCGTGCATCACCAACCGACGAAGCGCCGCCGGCAGTCGACCGGTGAACTACCTAGAGACGGATCGACCTGACCGTTCGGGTGCGACCACCTGGTCGAGCCCGGAGGTCACGCGCCAGTGAACGCCGGCGCCGCACTCATGGGCCGGGGCGGGCATCCGCCAGCCAGGTGGTGAGCATCCGGTTGGTGACCTCGCCGATTGCCGCCGCCGCTCGTGCCGCCATCGCGGTGAGCTCGCCATGCTGGACGGCGGTGACCGACAGCTCGGGCGGTGGAGTGCGGCGCCACGTGGTTCGCGCGCCGTCCCGGGCGAGGCGGGTCACGTCGGCCTTACCACGTTCGGCCAGGCGAGGGTCCCTGTCGTGGGTGAGAATCAGGGCAGCGCGCAACTGGACATCGACGCTGCGGCCACGCAGAAGGCGGTAGCCGGACCGGCGCAACTCCACCCGGGCGTCGCCGAGCAGCTGCCACAGAAGGCTCGGCGGCAGGGTACCCGCGACGGGCCGCAGCGCGGTGGTCACCTCTCGGACCACCGCTGGCGACGAGTCCCGTAACAGCGGCAGCACCTCCGGCGCGACAATCGCCTCGAGCAGCCGCAGACTTCGTACCGCCTGCGCACGAATCCTGGCGCGCGAGTGGGTCAGCAGCCGCAGCAGCAGCAGCAGCAGGGCATCCGATGCCGAGCCGGTCTCGGCAAGCCCGGCGATCGCACCCAGTGCCGGTTCAGCGGCACCGGTGGCGGTCCGGTAATGCTCCCGGGCGTCGATGCCGAGACGGCGGGCCGTGTCCCGGGCCACCGCCCGAACCAACGGAGCGTCATCGTCCAGGTACGCGGCGACGCCACTGTCCTGACCGACCCGGACCAGCCCGGTCAACGCCACCACCCGCACCTCGGCACGTACCGACCGGGCCAGGCGACGCAGAACGTCATGCCGGCGGGAGCCTGCCATGGCCTACACCGCCGACAAGCCGAAACGGGCTCTCGTCGCGCCGCCATGACAAGCGCGTGGACCGCGTACATCATCTGCTCGACCCGATTATCGTCGCCACGCCCTGGGTGCTGGCCGCGGGAGCCGCCTATCTGGCTCTGCGTGGCGTCACCGGCCGCAGGCAGCACAGAGCGGGGTAGGAGCGATGCGACCCCAGGGCTCTCACCAGGGTGCCGGTACCCGCCGGTCCCGTCGACCGACCAGGCCGCACTCGATTGGCGCGGCATCTCGGCGAGCCGGCCGCCGTCAACGACATGGTCGACACAGCGCATCGACTGTCTAGGATCCCCTGTGTGCCCGGATACCGCGACTTCCAGTCAGGCCTGAGATTTCTGCCGACACTGGCCATCGCTCCCGATGGTGACTCGATCGCCTACGTGGATGACGCCGACGGCCAATTCAATCTCGTCACACAGACACTGTCGACCGGCGACACGCGTCGCCTTACCGCCGGCACCGACACGACAGTCCGCCGGGTGGCATGGCATCCCGGCGGTGAGTGGCTGTTGTTCCTCGCCGACGACAGCGGGGACGAGAACACGCAGCTCCATCGGATCGACGCTGCCGGCGGTAACCCGGTGCCCCTCACCGATGCGCCGGACGTGCAGTATTCGGCCGCCCTTGGCGGACCGTTCTCCCCCGACGGCCGGTCCATCGCCTACTGCGGTAACGACCGGGACCCGGCCGACCAGGATGTGCTGGTGCTCGACCTGTCGACCGATGAGGTACGCCGGGTGTACGCCGGCGGCGGCAGGGCCTGCCCCGGGCACTGGTCCCCTGACGGGTCCCGGCTAACCGTCGCCGAATGGCGGACCACCAACAGCGACCACCTGGTGCATCTCATAACTCTCGACGGTGCCGAACCGCGCTCGTTGACGCCGCACGACGATGTGGCGACCTACTGGTTGGGGCCGTGGCTGAAGGACGGCAGCGGTTTCCTGGTCCTGTCGAATGTCGGTCGGGAGTTCACCGGACTCGCGGTCATGGATGCGGACTCCGGCGCCCTCACCTGGCTGGACACTCCCGACTGGGACGTGGAGGAGGTCGCTCTGTCGGACGACGGCCGGGTCCTGGTCTGGAACGTCAACGTCGACGGCTTCTCCCGACTGCGCGGACGCGACCTCGTCACCGGTGCCGACATCCGCATGCCGGAGTTGCCCCCCGGCGCGGCAACCGGCCTCACCGTGGCCGGCGACGGGCGCTTCGTCGTGCTGCGGCTCTCCACGGCGACCCGACCGTGGAACATCCTCCTGATTGATCTTGAGAGCGGAGAGCTCAGGTGGCTGAGCAACGCTCAGCCGGTGACGGCCGACCCTGCCACCTTCCGCGACCCGACGTTGATCCGTTATCCGGCGCGGGACGGCCGCCAGATCCCCGGTTACCTCTACCGTCCCGAAGGACCGGGGCCAGCAGGTGTCCTGATCTCGATCCACGGCGGTCCGGCCTGGCAGGAGTTGCCCGTCTATATGCATGACGGCTTCTACCAGTACCTCCTGGCCCATGGGATCGGCGTCTTCGCTCCCAACGTGCGGGGTTCTCTTGGTTACGGCCGTACCTACTCCGACCTCGTCAACCGCGACTGGGGCGGCGGTGATCTGACCGACCTCGCCGATGCGGTCGCCTATCTGCGGGCACAGGAGTGGATCGACCCGAATCGCATCGGTGTCATGGGCGCCTCCTACGGGGGCTTCGCCGTGTTGTCGTGTCTGAGCCGGCTGTCGGAGTTGAACTGGGCCGCCGGTGTCGATCTCTACGGACCGAGCAACCTGGTCACCTTGGCCAAAGCCTCGCCGCCGACGTGGCGCTCGTTGGTGGCCGCCGTGATCGGCGACCCGGAAGCCGACGCGGATCGACTGACGGCGCGCTCGCCGGTAACACACGCCGACCGGATCGAGGCGCCCTTGATGGTCATCCAGGGTGCCAACGATCCCCGCGTACCACGGCACGAGAGCGATCAGATCGTCGAGCGACTTCGGTCCCGTGGCGTCGAGGTTCGCTACGAGGTCTTTCCTGACGAAGGCCACGGTCTGCTCCGCCGCGACAACCAGGCGAGGGCCTTCGCGGATGCCGGCGAGTTCCTCATCGAGCACCTCGGCACCTGAAGCCGCCCGGGCCACAACTATCACTGGCCTCGGTCCTGGCTGAGGAAGCGCGACAGCAGTTGCCTGAACTCGTGCGGGTGCTCGGTCGCCGGCACATGCCCGCATCGGTCGAGCACGTGCAGACGGACGTCGGCCAGGTGTTCGAGCAGGGGCTGGGCTGTCGTTGCGAGCGGGGTGACTCGATCCTCCGCGCCGTGAACGAGCAGTACGGGTGCGCTCACCGCTGCCAGCGTCTGCACCGAGAGGGTGAGGTCGTCGTTCCATCGTGCCCTGGGCGGAGGGAACAACGACGCGTATGCGGCTGCCCCCGCTCGCATCGCAGCTGCCCGGGCATCGACGGCCGCGTCGGTCACGAGCGCCTGGTCGAGGACGAGGCGACTCAGCATGTCCCGTGCGCCGAGCGGGCCGGCGGGGGCGCCCCAGATCGCATCGAGCTCGGCGGACAGCGGCGCCCCTGGGGCGCCCATCGTCGAGACCGCCACGACACGGGTGACCTGCTGGGGGCGCGCGGCCGCCAACGCCAGCGCCACGGCGCCGCCCATGGAGTGACCCACCACGGCGTAGCGCTCGATACCGAGAGCGTCCATCAGGCCGGCGGCCTGCTCCGTCCACAGCCGGAGCCCGCCCCGGGAGCCCGCCGGGACAGGTGTGCGGCCGAACCCCGCCTGGTCCGGAGCCACCAGGTGCCAGGTCGCGCCCAGTGCCTGCGCTGTCGTTGCCCAGGCTCCGGACCCGGTCGTGCCGGGTCCGGAGCCGTGCAGCATCAGCACTGCGGGGCCGGTGCCGCCCTCCAGGACGTGGACGGGTGAACCGTCGACCGTGACGGTCCGAAGTGTCGTCACCGGGGCGGACCAGCTGCGTTCATGCCGATGCGGGGCTGACGGACTTCGAGAAGACATCCATCATCGCCCGGCCGAACTGCGGCATGTCGGGCCATCCCCGGCAGGAGACGAGGTTGCCGTCGACGACGTCGGGGGCGTCGATGACGGTCGCGCCCGCGTTCTCCATGTCACCGGTGATCGGGGGGAAGCACGCGGTCTTCCGACCCTTCAGCAGTCCGTACACCGCTGGCACCTGCGCGCCGTGGCACACCAGCGCGATGGGGAGGTTGCGCGCGAAGAAGTGCTCGGTGATGCGCCTGACGTCGGCGTCGACCCGGATCCACTCGGGTGCACGTCCCCCGGGGATGATGAGGGCGTCGTAGCGCTCGACGTCGACGTCGGCCCAGGGCACGTCGACCGGCAGCTTCCGGCCGTCCTTCTCCACATAGGCGTCGGAGTTGGGGTCGAACTCGTGGATGACCAGTTGCACGTCACGCATCGTCCGTGACGAGACGTCGACGTCCCAGCCGCCCTCCTGCACGCGGTAGTAGGGATACATGGTGTCGAGTTCCTCGGCGGCGTCGCCGGTCAGGAGCAGCGCTCTGGGCACCTGCTTCTCCTCGCGTTTGGGACGGGTGGTGTGGATCCAATCCGATCTGATCCGATCGCGTTAGCATCGCCCGACCCCGCTCGCCCGTCAAGCCTCCACCGCCATTCCATTCGCATCGTTGACTTCGTCGAACAATCGGCGGAAACGATCACCCGATCGCAGGATGTGCCGACGCATCGCGTAGGCGGCGGCGTCGGGGTCACGCGCGGCGATCGCGGCCACGACATCCTCGTGCTCGGCCATGGCCAGGTGGGTGACCTGGGTGTCGTGGTGGAGCCGGAAGAGGTGCACGTGGCTGTGCAGGCGAGCGAGCGCTTCACGGATGACCTGGTTCTCCGCGCTCAGGGCGACGAGGTCGTGAAAGGCGGCGTCGCGCAGCCCGAAGGCGCCGTAGGCCGTCGGCCCGTTGCCCCCCTCCAGCTCCGCCATCTCCTCCAGCATTCGTCGCAGACCAGCCACCTGCTCGGAGGATGCGCGTTCGGCGGACCTGCGAGCCGCTGCCGGTTCGAGAAGCAGGCGGACCTCGAGCATGTCCTCGAAGCGGTGACGGGTGATCTGCGGGGGGATCCGGTAGCCGGCATGGGGCACACGCACCACCAGGCCCTCGGCTTCCATGCGGTTCAGGGCGTCTCGGATGGGCGTCTGCGAGACCCCCAGCTCTCGGGCCAGGACGTCGATCGTGACTCGGGAGCCAGGCTCGATCCGTAGCGACATCAGCTGTCCGAGCAGCGTGTCGTACACCTCGTCGGCGAGCCGGCCGCCAGCTCTCCCCGCCGGCGTCCCGCCCGTCGCGGCCCTGCGGCCCCGCGCGGTAATCGCTTCGTCGTCCATCGTGACGTGAGGCCCTTTCTTGCGTGTTCGAGAACCTGTTGACATCAGTCACAACGCTGCGACATGCTGACGCCCCCAACTCGATCGTATAGGAAACCTGGACCGAAGATCTTCTCGGTGCCATGAATACCCGGTACGTCACGGCACCCGTGACGCCGGCCCCGCGGATCGCCCCCGCGACAGCCCGGTAACACGCTTGAACAACCCAGCACCTGCTCGGCGAAGCACCTAGCGAGGCCCTAGAAGTCCGAACCCAGAAAGCAGGCAGGAATATGCGGCGTTTGAAGCGAACAGGACGGACAGCCGGTCCCGGTCGGAAGGTACAGCTGGCGACGGCGGCCATGCTGCTGGTGGCCACGACCATGGCGGCTTGCGGCGATGGCAAGGACGACGGCGACGCGAAGGCGAGCGCCCCGAAGGCACCGGCGACCATCCCGGAGCTCACCAAGGACCCGCTGACCCTCAGCTTCATCTGGTTCGAATGGCCCCCCGCGCAAGCACTGGAAGCCTTTGCGAACGCGGAGTACAAGAAGGAGCGGCCGAACGCGACCATCAAGGTCAACACCGTGCCGAACGCGAACTGGCACGACGCGATGTTCACCCAGTTCGCCGCGCGCAAGACCGACTTCGACATCGCGATCCTGGACTCGCAGCACATCGGCGAGGCGGTGACGAACGGCAACATCCTCGACCTCACCGACTTCGTCAAGAACAACATCGAAGTCAACGCCTACGATCCGTACCTCCTGGCGGCCTACGGCCAGTTCCCCCAGGCAGAGACCGGCAAGCGCGACGAGAGTGCCAGCCTGTACGGACTGCCGCTGCTCGGCGACACCTGGACGATGATCTACCGCAAGGACCTGATCGGCGACAAGCCACCGCAGACCTGGGACGAGATGATCTCAGTCGCCGGTAAGTGCCAGGCGGAGAACCCCGGGGTCAGCGGACTGGCGTTCCACCAGGCCAACGGCTCCGACGCCGCGGCCGTCACCTACAACACGGTCAACGGCGTCTACGGCGGCAACCTCTGGGACTCCAAGGCCCGCAAGATCGACGGCGTCCTCAATGATGCCGCGGGCCAGGAGGCGATGGACGTCCTGGTCAACAAGATGAAGCCGCTGACCGCCAAGGGCTCCGGCAACTGGTTCATCGACGAGGTGAACGCTGCCGTCGCGCAGGGCAAGGCGTGCATCGCGTTCAACTGGATCGCCGCGAGCGGCGGCCTGCTCGATCCGAAGCAGTCGACGCTCGGCACCACACGGGAGCAGATTCTCGACAAGCTGGGTTTTGCCACCCTGCCGAGCCAGAAGACGAACCTGGTCCCCCTCGGCGGTATGGGGATGCACGTGTCGGCCTACTCCGCCGCGGCGAACCAGGCAGAGGCCCTGAACTTCATGAAGTGGTTCGAGCGGGCTGACATCCAGAAGAAGTGGGCCGCGGCTGGTGGCGTGCCATCGCGTACGGACGCGATCCAGTCACCCGAGTTCCTCAACGCCGGGCCGTTCAACAAGGTGTACGCCGACTCGGTTCCGCGGATGCGGGACATGTGGAACGTGCCCGAGTACGCACGCCTCGTCGACATCGAGAACACGAACGTCAACGCGGCTCTCAACGGCGCGAAGAAGCCGAAGGACGCGCTCGACGACATCGCCAAGGAGCAGCAGCGCGTGCTCGACTCGAGCAGCCGTAAGGGCGGCGGCGGACTGTGAGTGGCCCCGCACCTGTCAAGACCGACGACCTCGGGCGGGTGGCGTCTGCGACGTCACCCGCACCGGGTCGGTCCCGCCGGCTGAGTGACCGCTGGCTCGCCGTTGCCTTCGTCTCCCCCGCGCTCCTGCTGTTGCTCGGCATGTCGGTGTTTCCGCTGCTGTGGGCGTTGTATCTGTCTTTCACCGACTACTCCGCCACCCGCGGAGGGCCCGCCAACTTCATCGGGTTCGGGAACTACACCGCCATCCTGACGTCGGCGCAGGTCCACCAGAGAGCCCTGACGACGTTGATCTACGTGGTCGGCGCTGTCGGTCTGCAGACCGTGCTCGGCTTCACCATCGCCTACCTGATCTCACGACGTACGCACGGGCGAGGACTGCTGACCACCGTGTTCCTCATCCCGATGATGCTGTCGCCGGTCGTGGTCGGGCTGTTCTGGCGATTCATGCTCGACGCGCAGTTCGGCGTGGTCAACAGCATGCTCGGCTCGCTGGGTCTGGGGCAGGTGGAGTGGCTCACCCAGCAGCGGACGGCACTGGTCTCCCTGATCGTGGTCGACACCTGGCAGTGGACGCCGTTCATCATGCTCATCGCACTCGCGGGCCTCAGTGCGGTGCCGAAGTACCTGTACGAGGCCGCCTCGATCGACCGGGCGTCCGAGTGGTTCCGGTTCCGCACCATCACCCTTCCGCTGGTGTGGCCGCTGCTGCTCATCGCCGTGATGTTCCGGGGCATCGAAGCCTTCCGGCTGTTCGACCTCGTCTACATCCTCACCAACGGAGGCCCGGGCGTCTCTACCGAGACGTTGTCGTTCCACGTCTACAAGGTCGCGTTCCTGGGCTTCAACACCGGAACCGCCTCGGCGTACGGAATCCTCATGGTCCTCGTCGTCATCGTCCTCTCGCAGTTGTACCTGCGCTACCTGAACAAGCTCAAGGAGGGCTGATGGCCGTCTCCGTCGACGAGGCCGTGTCCACAGGTCCTGCCCCGGATCACACGCCTTCCGCTCGCCGCCGCAGCGGCCGGGGTCGCTCCGTGCTGGAGGTCGCGCTGCTGACCGCGTTGGCCGTCGTGATGCTCTTCCCGGTGCTGTGGATGATCGAGACGTCCATCAAGGACAGCCGGGATGTCTACGCCATTCCGGCGAAGTTCTTCGACTTCAAGGTCACCCTGGACCACTACCGGGACGTGTTCGTCGCCTCCGACAACGGGCGCCAGCCCGTGTCCGTCTCGTTCCTCAACTCCGTCCTGGTCGCCGGGGTCTCCACGGTGCTGGCCACCGTGCTGGGGGTTCCGGCGGCCTGGGCCTACTCACGCCTTGCCGTGAAGGCCAAGAAGGACCAACTGTTCTTCATCCTGTCCACCCGCTTCATGCCGCCCGTCGTGGTCGTGATTCCGATCTTCCTCATGTACCGGGAAGTCGATCTCACCGACACCAAGATCGGCCTGATTCTCATCTACACCGCGTTCAACGTCCCGTTCACGATCTGGATGATGAAGGGGTTCGTCGACGAGGTGCCCGCCGAGTACGAGGATGCCGCCATGCTCGACGGCTACACCCGATTCCAGGCGTTCCGAAAATTCACGCTTCCCCTGCTCGTGCCCGGCATCGCCGCGACGGCGGTCTTCGCACTCATCTTCTCGTGGAACGAGTTCGTGTTCGCCATCTTCCTCACCAACAGCGACAGTGTGCAGACAGCCCCACCCGCCATCGCCGGCCTCATCGGTGGCACCACCACCGACTGGGGTCTCGTGGCCGCCGCCTCGGTGGTGTTTGCCCTACCGGTGCTCGTCTTCGCGTACCTGGTGCGCAAACACCTCATCGCCGGTGTGACGCTCGGGGCGGTGCGACGCTGATGGCGGGCATCGAGGTAACCGGCCTACACAAGCGCTACCCGGACGGCACCGTCGCGGTCGACCACGTGGACCTGTCCATCAAGGACGGCGAGCTGTTCGTGATGCTCGGCCCCTCGGGTTGCGGTAAGACGACCACGCTGCGGGCCATCGCCGGCCTGGAGAGGCAGACGACCGGCGACATCCGCATCGGTGACACGCTGGTCAACGACCTGCCGCCCGCCGAGCGTGACAACGTCGCGGCCCACCGCACCGAACGCGGTGATGTAGGCGACCTTGTCGATCTCACCGCCGGGCGGGTCGCCGCCGCTGTCACCGGTGTCGCCGCAG
>NZ_JBSFBM010000066.1:0-23010 GCF_053592955.1 Micromonospora sp. NPDC002411
AGATCGTGACCCGGGTGGGCGACCCGGAGGCCGGTGCCGAACTGCCGGTCATCGCGCCCGACGACCCGCGCGCGCTGATCGACGACGTGCTGCTGGGCAGGGAGGACTTGGTGAAGGTGGCCTGCCCCGCGGTGACATCGCGCTGGTAGACCCAGTACAGGAGCCCGGGCGCCGGGGCGTCCCAGTTCAACTCGATGGTGCCGGACCCGGCCGGTTGACCGCGCAGGTTGGTCGGCGCGGCCGGACGGGGCTGGCTGCTCGTCGCGGACACCACGTTTCCGGTCGGGCCCTCACCACCAGAGTTGATCGCGGCGATCTTGTACTCGTACGAGTGGCCGTTGGTGAGGTAGCCGGCGGTCATCGTGCAGCAGCTGGTGACCGGGGTGGCGAGCTTGGTGAAAGCGGCGTCCCCGGCGGTCACGTCCCGCTGGTAGACCTGGTACCACAGATCCGGGGCGGGAGCCGTCCAGGCCAGCTTGATGGTGCCGTCGGCCTGGGCCGTCGCGGTCAGTCCGCTGGGGGCCGCTGGCAGCGGAGCCGTCGGCGTCACCGCGACGACGTTGCTCGCTGTGCTCTCCCCACCCGACCCGTTGGCGCTCACCTTGAACTCGTAGCGATGGCCGTTGGTGAGATAGCCGGCCGTCATCGTGCAACAGGTGGTGACCGGGAACTCGAGCTGGCTGAACTCCGTCTCGCCGGCGGTCACGTCCCGCAGGTACACCAGGTGCCAGTTGTCGGCAGCACCGTCCCAGGTCAGCACCGCCTGGCCGTCTCCGGCCGTGGCCCGCAGGTTGGTCGGAGCGGCGGGCGCCGCGACGTCCGCGGTCGCGGAGGCAACGGCGGACGCCGGTGACTCACCGGCGGCACCGAGCGCGCTGACCTTGTACTCGTAGGTGTGCCCGTCGACCAGACCGCCGGCGGTCATCGTGCAGCAGGCGGTCACCGGCCACTCCAGCTTGGTGAAGTCCGCCTCGCCGGCGGTCGCGTCGCGCTGGTACACCTGGAACCAGACATCCGGCTGCGACTGCTGCCAGGTGAGCTTGATGCTGCCGTCCGGCTGCGCGGCCGCGGCCAGGGCGGTGGGAGTGGCCGGAAGGGGTCGCTGCGCCGTCGCCGTCGCCACGTTGGACTGCACCGACTCGCCGCCCTTGCCGAGGGCGGTGACCTTGTACTCGTAGGTGTGCCCGTTCGCCAGGCCGCCTGCGGTCATCGTGCAGCAGGTGTCGACCGGCCACTCCAGCCTGGTGAAGTCCGTCTCGCCGGCGGTCACGTCGCGTTGGTAGACGTAGAACCAGTCGGTGCTGTTGGCGTGCGTCCACTGGAGTTTGATGTCGCCGGTGGCCTGGGTGGCGGCGGTCAGCCCGGTGGGCGTCGGCGGTCTGCTGTGGAACGCTGTCGCGGTCACCTCGACCGACCGTGGCGACTCGCCGCCGCCGTGCACGGCCACCACCTGGAACGCGTACTGATGGCCGTTCTCCAGGCCGTTCATCGAGAGGGTGGTGTCCTGCGGGGAGGAGTCCCACTGCCGGCTGGCCTCGGTCTCGCCGGCGGTGACGTCACGCCGGTAGACCTCGTAGCGCCAGACGTGCGGAACGGTGTTCCAGTTGAGCGTGATGACACCGCCGTCGGCGGCGGCCGCCACCAGACCGGTCGGCGCCGTTGGCACTCCGATGGTGACGGTCACCGTGGCGGCGGCGGAGAGCGGTCCGGCCCCGGCGGTGTTGCGGGCCGCGACCCGGAACTCGTAGGTGTGGCCGGTCTCGTAGAACACACTCAGCTCGGTGGAGTTCCCGGTGATCGCGGTGGAGACCCGCGCGAAGTGGGTCTGCCCCGCCGTCACGTCCCGCTGGTGGACCTCGTACGTCAGGCCCGTGCCGGCGGGTGCCTGCCAGCGCAGGCTGACGGCGCCGCTACTGTCGGCCTGCGCCGTCAGGGCGGTGGGCGCGGCGGGCACCGCGGCCGGATCGGGCGTGGGCCGGGGCCAGTCGACCTCGACGAACCGGGGCCGGTAGGTGCTCACGTCGCCGTAGACGGCGTCCGCGACGAGACTGTTGACGTTGTACGACACCAACAGCTTCCCGGCGCGTGCCAACTCCGGGTGCACACGGGAGTCGTACACGATGCTGCCGGGGATGGTGGCCGGTTCCGGGGCGGTGAACAACGGCACCGGGCCGGCGAAGGGCCCGGTGGGCGAGCTGGCGGTGTAGGCCACGAAGTCGGCCGAGAAGGTCAGGTTGTTCTCCTGGGTGACCAGTACGTAGTTGCTGCCCACCTTCTGCATGCCGAAACCCGCGCCAACGCCGGACAGCACCCGAGCGGAATCGCCCTGGGCCGTGGACCATCCGCTGCCGGTCCAGAACTGCCAGGCACCGGAGAGTCCGCCGGCCGGCACCCGGGCGACGTGGGCGAAGCGCATCTGGCCGACGGATTCGGCCCCGTAGATGTAGGTGTACGCGCCGTCCTCGAGCACCGCTGAACCCCAGGCGATCCTGTTGCCGTAGCCCCGGTCCACGATGCTCCGCACGGTGAGCGCCGGCAGGTCGAAGGTGACCACGGCGCTGTCCAGTTGGGCGAAGTCCAGCGGCCCGGTGCCCGTCGTCTTCATCCGCTGGTAGACCACCCGCAGCACGCCACTCTCGACAGTGCCGTCGCCGACCCAGTACTTGTCGGCGCTGCCGTCGGTCGGGCGGACGAGCGAGGCGGGTGCGGCGGCCGTGCCGCCGTGCAGTGTCTGGACCAGGTCGGATCCGTCCTGCACCACGATGGAGTTGTTCACCATCGGGGTGTTCTTCGGCAGAGTGTGGTCCGCGTTGACGGTGCCGATCAGGCTGTCCGAGAAGAGCCAGGCGTTACGGCCGTCCGGCAGCGGGATCGAGACGGTGCTGTCTCCACTCGTCCACTTGCCGCCGGTGTCGCCGTACGAGTTGAATTCGGTGTTGAGTGCGGCGGCCGTCATCCCGCCCGCGGGCAGGGCGGCGGCGGCGGGCCCGGGGGGCACGCCGACCAGCAGGCCGAGGGTCACCGCACCGACGAGTGCGACAGCGACACGGGTCCGGGCCCGCGTATGTCTCTTCATTTGTGTCTCCCGTTGTGAGGCGCACATCGTCACAGCGGTCGATTCGAAGCAGCAAGAGACGTTCGGGCGATGCGATAGATACGTGTACATCTAGAGATGGAACAGGAGTGTGTGCTAATCCCAGGGCACGGTCGGCCTGGTGACCACACCGCCGGCTGGGTCCGGGCGGCCGGGTCAGGTCACCGGTCGGCCAGCTCGTCGGCGTCGAGGAGACTGCGGTCGAGCCGCCCCGACCGGTACGCGGCACGCCCGATCATCTGGGCCGCCACCGGCGCGGTCGCCAACTGGAAGACCGCCACCAGCAGGATCATGCCCAGATCCGCCGGTGACCGCAGCCGCAACCCGATGCCCAGCAGCAACAGGAGCACCCCGAGCACCTGCGGCTTGGTGGCCGCGTGCATCCGGGACAGCGCGTCCGGGAAGCGCAGCACACCGATCGCGGCGGCCAGGCCGAGCAACGCGCCGGCCACCAGGCAGAACGCGCCGAGCCAGTCCGCGATCGTCGCGATCACCGCTGCTCCCGGACCGCGAAGCGGACCAGCGACACCGAGCCCACGAAACCGAGCAGGGAGAGCACGACGAGCACCGGCAGTGTGGTGGCGTGCCGGTTGACCGCCGCCTCGGCGCCCACCGCGCCGACCATCGTGGCCAGCAGCATGTCCGCGGCGATCACCCGGTCCACCAGGGACGGGCCGCGGTAGAGGCGAAGCAGCGCGAGCACCGCCGTCACCGACAACAGAGCGGTGAGGACGACGGCCAGGAACGTGGTCACGGGCGGGTTCCCTTCTCGGATGAACCGGTCTCGACGAGGCGCAGTTCGGCGGCGGAGCCCACCGCGCGGATGATCCGTCGTTCGATGGTGAGGGTGCGTTCCCGGGCCACGTCCAGGTCCGCCGGCCGGTGGGTGTCCAGCACGTGCAGGTAGAGCGTGCCGGCGTCCCGGTCCACTTCGAGGATCAGCGTGCCCGGCACCAGCGAGACCGCCTCCGCGGTGAGCGCCAGGTTCAGGTCGCTGGACACCCGCAACCGGACCCCGATGATCGCCCCACGCGGCCGGTAGCCGGGCTGCACGGCGATCCGGGCGACGTGCAGGCTCGCGGTGACCAGCTCGACGACGAACCGGCCGGCGAACACCAGCAGCGCGCCCGGCCGCAGCCGGCCACCGAAGCTCACCGCCGGCAGCGGGTAGAAGACCAGCACCGCGCCGCCCACCAGCAGGCCGCCGACCAGGTTCGCCCAGTTGACGTCCCCCCAGAGCAGGTTCCAGACCAGCACCAACCACCCGAGCGCCACCACCTGGTCCCGCCAGCGCCCGAGCCGGCCGCGTCCGGACACCCTCGGGCCAGAGGCGTCCGGGCCGGCCCCGGTGGAGCCGGTCACGGCTCACCGCCGGGGAGCACGGCACGCACGTACGGGGTACGCAGGCGCAGGTCGGCCGCCGCGTCGGCGGTGACGTCGAAGAGCGGACCGGCCAGCACTGTCAACGCCAGCCCGAGGGCGACCAGGGCCACGGTGGCCCCGACCATCAGCTTCGGCAGCTGGACGACGGGCTCACCGGTGGCCAGCCGGGGCGCGCGCCAAAAGGCGATGTTCCACACCCGGGACGCCACGTAGAGGGTGAGCAGGCTGGTCACGGTGCCGGCGGCCACCAGCACCCCGGGCAGCGGCCCACCGGCCGCCACCCCGGCCTGGAGCAGACCGAGCTTGCCGAGGAACCCGGAGAACGGCGGCACCCCGGCGAGGTTCATGGCGGGGACGAAGAACAGCACACCGAGCAGCGGAGCCACCCGGGCCAGCCCGCCGATCCGGCGCAGGTCGGTGCTGCCGGCGCGCTCCTCGACCAGACCGGCGACCAGGAACAGCGTGGTCTGGATGGTGATGTGGTGCACCACGTAGAAGATCGCGCCGGAGAGCCCGGCGGCGGTGCTCAACGCCACCCCGAAGATCATGTAACCGATGTGGCTGACCAGGGTGAACGAGAAGAGCCGCTTCAGGTCGGACTGGGCCACCGCACCGAGGATGCCGACCACCATGGTCAGCCCGGCGACGACCATCAGCAGCGTGTCCGCCTGCCCACCGGGGAACAGCAACGTCTCGGTGCGGATGATCGCGTACACGCCCACCTTGGTGAGCAGACCCGCGAAGACGGCGGTGACCGGAGCCGGCGCGGTGGGGTAGCTGTCCGGCAGCCAGGCCGACAACGGGAAGACCGCCGCCTTGATCGCGAAGGCCAGCAGCAACGTCAACTCCAGGGCCAGCCGGACCCCGTCGGGCAGGTCGTCGAGGCGGTGGGCGAGCTGGGCGAGATTGAGCGTGCCGGTGGCCGCGTACACCAGGCCCACCGCCGTCAGGAACATCATCGAGGAGAGGATGCTGACCACCACGTACGTCGACCCGGTCCGGATCCGGGTCTCGGTGCCGCCCAACGTGATCAGCACGAAGCTCGCGGCCAGCAGGATCTCGAAGCCGACGAAGAGGTTGAACAGGTCACCGGCCAGGAACGCGTTGGTCACGCCCGCGGTGAGCACCAGGTACGTCGGGTGGAAGATCGACACCGGCGTGGACTCGCTGGTCTCACTGCGACCCTGACCGATCGAGTACAGCAGCACGCAGAGGGTCACCGCCGACGACACCACCACCATCAGCGCTGCCAACTGGTCGGCGACCAGCACGATGCCGACCGGCGCCGGCCAACCGCCAACCGCCACCACCACCGGCCCGTGCCGGTACGCCTGGATCAGCAGCAACAACGCCACCACGAGCGTGCCGCCGAGGCAGAGCACACTGATCGCGCGCTGAATTCGGGGCCACCCGGCCAGCAGCAGTGTCAACGCCGCACCGAACAGCGGCACCACCACCGGCAACGGCACCAACGCGCCCATCACGCCTCGTCCCCGCGCCGCAGCCGACGACGGGCAGGCTCCGGATCGACCTGCTCCGGGTCACCGTTCGGCCCCTCGCCGCCGTGGTCGACGGCACCCACCTCGTTGCGCCCGGCCCGGCGAATGATCTGCCGATCCTCCAGGTCGTCGGGCACCTCGTCGTCACCGGAGAGATACCAACTCCGGTACGCCACAGCGAGCAGGAACGCGGTGAACCCGAAGGTGATCACGATGGAGGTCAACACCATCGCCTGCGGCAGCGGATCGCTCATCCGATCCACCGGCCCGGTGCCGACGATCGGCGCCCCGCCCGACCGCCCACCCAGCAGGATCAACAGGTTCACCCCGTTGCCGAGCAGGATCACACCCAGCAGGATCCGGGTCAGGCTGCGCTCCAACAACAGGATCACCCCGCACCCGAACAGCACCGCGACGGCCAGCACCAGCACCAACGTCGGCCCAGCGTCGCTCGCGGTCATGGCCGTGCCACCTTTGTTCGCGACTGCGGGGCTCGCAACACCGGCTCACTCCTCGCGCTCACCGTGCCACCTTTGTTCGCGACTGCGGGGCTCGCAACACCGGCTCACTCCTCGCGCTCACGGCCGGTCCCCCTTGTCGACGGCCAGGCCACCGGGTGCCTCCCCGGTGGCCTCGATGTGCCGGTCCACCTCCGCGCCGAGGCTGCGCAGGATGTCCAGCACCAACCCGATCACGACCAGGTACACGCCGATGTCGAAGAAGAGCGACGTCACCAGGTGGGTGTCGCCGATCAGCGGCAGGGCCTGGTCGAGCTTGGCGCTCTCCAGCACCGCGCCACCGGCCAGCAACGCCACCACCCCACTGCCGGCCGACACGGCCAGCCCGAAACCGAGGATCGGGCCGGCGCCGATCGGAGCAGCCTCGGTCAGCTCGTACCGGCCACCGGCCAGATAGCGCACCACCAGGGCGAGACCCGCCACCAGACCGCCGGCGAAACCACCGCCCGGCGCGTTGTGCCCGGAGAAGAGCAGGAAGAGGGAGAACAGCACAACGGTGTGGAAGATCAGCCGGATGACCACCTCCAGCACGATCGAGCGGCGCTCCTCGTAGAGGGTGGGGCCACCGCGCAGCCACACCGACCGGCCGGACTCGCTCAGCCGCTGGTCCGACTCCGGGCGGCGCGGTCGCGGCCCGGTGCGGGACCGCTCGAAAATCAGGCTGGCCACCCCGGTCGCGGCCACCACCAGCACCGCCAACTCCCCCATGGTGTCCCAGGCCCGAATGTCGACAAGGGTCACGTTGACCACGTTGCGGCCGTACCCCTGGACCACCGCCAGGTCCGGGAAGGCAGCGGAGATGTCCGGTGCCCGGCGGGCACCGGCGGCGGTGAGGGCCAGCCCGGCGGCCACCACACCCACCGCCACCCCGATCACCCGACGGATCCAGCGGGTGCGGCGCAACGGGCGGGCCGAGAACCGCTCCGGCAGCCGACGCAGCACCAGCACGAAGACCGCGATCGTCGCGGTCTCCACCAGGAACTGGGTGAGCGCCAGGTCGGGCGCCCCGTGCAGGACGAACAGCATCGCGGTGCCGTAGCCGGTCATCCCCACCAGCAGCATCGCGGTCAGGCGGCGACGGGCCCCCACCGCCAGCACCGCGGCGACCGCGATCACCACGACCACCACCGGTTGCAGCGGGCTGTCCCAGAGCGGGATCCGCGCCCGCCACGGGCCGGCGGAGAGCATCGCCGTACCGGGCACCAGCACCAGGGCGACCAGGATGATGCCCAGATACTGCGGCAGGGAGCCACGCTGGGTCGCGCCGGTGACCTCGATGGCCAGCCGGTCGAACCGGCCCACGGTCCACTCGTACCCCTGGTTGCCGCTCACCGGCGCGCGCAGCCGGGCCAGCACCGGGGCGAACGGGCCGCGCAGGGCGAAGAGCAGGCCACCACCGACGAGCGCCACCACTGACAGACCGAGCGCCGGCGTCGGCCCGGACCAGAGCGCCAGGTGCGCGTCCACCCCACCGAGCAGATCGGCGTACGGACGCAGCAGGTCGTCCAGCACCCTCGCGGCCGGACCGGCGAGCAGACCTACCCCGGCGAGCACCGCCGGCGGGACCAGCATCGACGCGGCGACCGGTCCCGGTCGGACCGGCTCCACGCCCGGCCGGTCGGCGAACGCGCCCCAGAGGAAGCGTGCGCTGTACGCGACGGTGAGCACCGTCCCGGCGACCAGACCGGTGAGGAGCACCGGCTGATCGGTGAACGCCGCGAACACCGCCTCCTTGGACACGAAGCCGACCAGCGGCGGCACACCGGCCATCGACGCCGCAGCCAGCACCGCTACCACGAACAGCGGCCGGGACCAGCGCCGCAGCCCGGTCAACTCGCGCAGGTCACGGGTGCCGGCGCCGTGGTCGATGATGCCGACGACCAGGAACAACGCCGCCTTGAACAGCGCGTGCGCCAGCAGCATCGCCACGCCGGCCAGGGCCGCGTCCGGGGTACCCGACCCGGTGACCGCGATCAGCAGACCGAGCTGACTGACCGTCCCGTACGCCAGAAGCAGCTTCAGATCGGTCTGCCGCAGCGCCGCCCAACCGCCGACGAGCATTGTCGCCACGCCGGCGACCTGCACCACCGGCCGCCACGGGCCGACCGTGGCGAGCACCGGCGCGAGCAGCCCGACCAGGTAGACACCGCCCTTGACCATCGCGGCGGCGTGCAGGTACGCGCTGACCGGCGTGGGGGCCGCCATCGCGACCGGTAGCCAGGAGTTGAACGGCAGTACCGCCGACTTGGACAGCGCGCCGGTCAGGATCAGCAGCACGGCCCCGACCAGGTACCCGCCGCCGGGCAGTGCGTGGGAGGTGATCTCCGACCACCGGTAGGTGCCGGCGTGCTCGCCCAGCATGATGAACCCGACCAGCATGGCGAGCCCGCCCAGCGTGGTGACTGTCAAGGCCTGCGCCGCCGCCCACCGGCTGGACCGCCGTTCGGTGCTGTGCCCGATCAGCAGGTACGAGAAGATCGTGGTCAGCTCCCAACCGACGTAGAGCAGCAGCAGGTCGTCGGCGAAGACCAGGACGAGCATCGCACCGGCGAAGGCCACCAGGACGCCGGCGAACTGCGCCATCCCGGTGGAGCCGGTGCTGAAGTAGCGGGCGCTGTAGACCAGGACCAGCGCGCCGACGCCGCCGATCAGCAGTGTCATCAGCCAGGACAGCGTGGTGAGACGTAGCGCGATGTCCAGACCCAACTGCTGGATCCACGGGTACGTCTCGACCACCGCCCCGCCGTCGGCGACATCCGGGGTGCGGGCCACCGCCCAGCAGAACGCGGCGGCCGGCGCCAGCGCCAGCGGATAGCACGCGCTGGAACCCCACCACCGGACGAGCAGCGGTGCGGCGAGAGCCGCCGCGAGGTGGAGGACGAGCAGTACCAGCACCTGCGCTCCCGATCGAGGTGGCCGACGCCCGTGCAGCGGTGGCGCCTAGCAGCGATCAGACGACAGTTCCTCGCCCTTCGGGCGGTTTTGCCGGAATTCGTCCGCAGCCCACCCACCCAGCTCCGCGTCGATCATGGAGCCGTGGTGCCCATTTCGATCGAGAAAGAGAGGCTTTGTCACCCACCACAACTCCATGATCGACCCGACGGTGGGAGGGGTCGGGGGTCAGTGCAGGAGGGCGCTGTTGAGCGGCTTGGTGTCGTCCGGGGCGGGGCAGTCGCGGTGAAGCTCGGCCAGCAGGTCCAGGCGGCCGAGTTGGCGGGCGACCCGGTCGACGACCCGCTCCGCCGCGGCCAGCGACCGCACCGAGAGCAATCGACCACGGCTCTCCCGACGCAGCACGAAGTAGTGGACGGCGACGCGGACCTGGCCGCGATCGGCGGCGCTCGCCTGGGCGGTGCAGCGGACCAGCTCCCGTAGGCAGCGGGCGAGGCGTTCGGCGAGCTCCAGCTCGGGGCCGTGCAGACCGCCACGGAGCGCGGCAAGATGGCTGTCAACCTTGCGAATCAGCACGTCGGTGCCCGGTTCGACGGTGCGCTGCTCGCCGGCCATCAAATCCCCTCACCCCGGTTCGCGTTGCGAGTGAAGTTACTTTATGTTGCTCCTTAGAAGCAAGCAGTTAAGTGAGACTTAACGTATTAAGCGCACGTTCCACGCTTTTTACCTTAGTCGGGCACATTCCGCGTCGGGTCGCTCGTGGATGTCGTACCGGCGGGGCACGATGGACCGGTGACCGGGGCAGACGCAGACGCCGGCACGGTGCTCGCCGGGTTCGGTCCGGCCACCCGTGCCTGGTTCGACGCGGCCTTCGCCGCGCCCACTGCCGCCCAGACCGGCGCCTGGCGGTCCGTCGCCGAAGGCCGTACGCTGCAACGCATGCGTACGTGCCGGGCGTCTGCCGCCGGAAGGTTCACGGTGGTCCTGGCCACGATCGTCGTCGTACTCGCCGGTTGCGGCGGCGGGCCCAGCCCACGTGCGTGGGCGGCATCGGTCTGCGGTGCGCTCACCCCGTGGCGGTCCGAGATCAGCAAGCTGACCAGCAGCACGGACGAGCAGATGACCGCGCAGACCACACCGGCACAGGCCAAGGAGAACCTGGTGCGGCTCTTCGGCGGGGCGGCGCAGGCCAGCGAGGCCGCACGCCGCAAGGTGGAGCAGGCGGGCATCCCGGAGACCGACAACGGCGAGGCGATCTCGGCGGGTTTCCGCAGCTCGCTGGGGAAGATGCGGGACGCCTACGGCCGCGCCCGGGACACCATCGACGGGCTGGGCACCGGCGAGCCGACCGTCTTCTACGACGGCGTGCGGGCCGCGGTGGAGACCCTCAACAAGGAGTACGACGCCAGCGCGCTGGACACCAGCAAGCTCAACTCCGAGGAGTTGAAACAGGCCTTCGACGAGGTGCCGGAGTGTCGCTGAGCGGGTTCGGTGACACTCCGAAGGCGGAACCGCCCCCGGCGCTGTTCCCCGCGCCCGAGGCGGACGCGCCCACACCCGCACGACGGCGCGGCGGCCCGGCCCGCAACGGTCCTTCCTCCCAGGGTGACGAAGCCGGCCGGCAACTTGTCTTCTTCGGCGCTGAGGCAGCCGAACCTGCGGTCGCCGACCTGGCCGGGTTGCTCGCCGGGCCGGGCGAGGTGGTCCGGATGGGTGGTACCGCCCGTCTCTCGGTGCAGGTGGACGCCGCGTGGCGGGTGCACGTGCTCGTCGCCGAGCTGGCGGCACGGGGGTTGGCGGCGAGCTGGGAGCCGACCGAGGGCGAGCGGCACGCCGTCCGCACGTCGTACACCCGGGTCCTGAAGCCGCTCGCGGTCGCCTGGCTGCACGGTTCGACGAAGCGCCCGCCGGCCACCTTCCACCTGACCGGCCGGAGGTTGCGGCTGTGGCTCGCCGCCGCCGGTACGCCGGAGCCTCCCGACGGCTTCCTGTTGTGGCTGGGCGCCGACGAGCAGGAGTGCTGGGAGCCGATCGGCGTCGCGCTCGCCGCGGCGGGGCTGGCGGGGGAGCTGCTCGGCCCGGGGGAGGGCGGCCCGGCGTACCGGATCACCGGCCGCCGCCGGTTGGCCCGGCTAGCCGAGTTGGTCGGCGCGCCACCGCGCGCAGCGCCCCCCACCGCCTGGCTCCCCACGCGCCCCTAACCACCCCCGCACCCCCCTCAACGCGTCGATCATGGAGTTGTCGTGGGGACCTACTGCTCGTTGAGGGCTAAAACGCCCACCACAAGTCCATGATCGACCAGGGTTCGGGGCGGCGGCCGGGTGTCTGGTGTTGGACATTGGGCCGGGGAATCCGGGCGGGAACGGGCGGGTTGGACCTTGCTTGAGGGCCCGGGATCGTCACGGTGACCCTCTCGGAGCCCTACCCACGGTGTACGGTGGCGCCGTCCGGCAGTGCCGAAGCGGTTTACCGCCCCCGAAACCCGAAACGTGGGCGGCGCGTTACGTTGGACATCCGGACCGTCGGTGCGACGGCGGGGTCGAAAGCGGTCGCTGCCCGGGCGCCGGCAGGCCACGAGCAGGAGTGAGGTCGGGGAGAGACGTGCCTAGCAACGCTGGAACCACCCGTCTGGTCATCGTCGAGTCACCGGCGAAGGCCAAGACGATCTCGGGCTACCTTGGCCCGGGGTACGTCGTGGAGGCCAGCTTCGGTCACGTCCGCGACCTGCCGCGTAACGCCGCCGACGTGCCGGCCAAGTACAAGGGTGAGCCCTGGGCCCGGCTCGGGGTGGACGTGGACAACGGCTTCCACGCGCTCTACGTCGTCTCCGCCGACCGCAAGCAGCAGATCAGCAAGCTGGTGAAGCTGGCCAAGGAGGTCGACGAGATCTTCCTGGCGACGGATGAGGACCGCGAGGGCGAGGCGATCGCCTGGCACCTGGTCGAGACGCTCAAGCCCAAGGTCCCGGTCAAGCGGATGGTCTTCCACGAGATCACCAAGCCGGCGATCCAGGCGGCCGTCGCCAACCCCCGGGAGATCGACCGCGACCTGGTCGACGCCCAGGAGGCACGGCGGATCCTCGACCGGCTCTACGGCTACGAGGTCTCCCCGGTGCTGTGGAAGAAGGTCATGCCGAAGCTCTCGGCCGGCCGGGTGCAGTCCGTGGCGACCCGCATCGTGGTCGAGCGGGAGCGGCAGCGGATGGCGTTCCGCACCGCCGAATACTGGGACATCCTGGCCACCCTCGCCGTGGCCGACGCCGGCGAGGGCCCGCGCGCCTTCAACGCCACCCTGATCGCGTTGAACGGCGACCGGATCGCCACCGGTAAGGACTTCGAGCCGACCACCGGCAAGGTGAAGCCCGGCGCGGGCGTCGTGCACCTCGACGAGGGCGGCGCTCGTGGGCTGGCGGCCCGACTGGAGGGGCGGCCGTTCACTGTCACCCGGGTCGAGGAGAAGCCCTACCGTCGCCGCCCGTACGCGCCGTTCATCACCTCGACCCTCCAGCAGGAGGCGGCCCGCAAGCTGCGCCTGTCGTCGCAGCAGACGATGCGCACCGCCCAGCGGCTGTACGAGAACGGCTACATCACCTATATGCGTACCGACTCGGTGAACCTGTCGGAGACCGCCATCTCGGCGGCCCGCCGGCAGATCGTCGAGCTGTACGGCGAGCGCAGCGTGCCGCCGGAGCCGCGTCGCTACACCGGCAAGGTGAAGAACGCGCAGGAGGCGCACGAGGCGATCCGCCCGGCGGGGGACAACTTCCGCACCCCGGGCGAGGTCGCCAAGGAGTTGTCGGCCGAGGAGTTCAAGCTCTACGAGCTGATCTGGCGGCGGACGATCGCCTCGCAGATGACCGACGCTGTCGGTTCCAGTGTCTCGGTGCGCATCCGGGCGGTCTCCACCTCCCAGGAGGAAGCCGACTTCGGGGCGACCGGTAAGACGATCACCGACCCGGGCTTCCTGCGCGCGTACGTCGAGTCCAGTGACGACGAGAACGCCGAGGCCGAGGACGCCGAGCGCCGCCTGCCCAACCTGGTCAAGGACCAGCCGCTGACCGCCGACCAGTTGGCCGCGCAGGGTCACCACACCCAGCCGCCGTCGCGCTACACGGAGGCGTCGCTGGTCAAGGCCCTGGAAGAGCTGGGCATCGGCCGCCCGTCCACCTACGCGTCGATCATGCAGACGATCCAGGACCGGGGGTACGTCACCAAGCGCGGCCAGGCGATGATCCCGACCTTCCTGGCCTTCGCGGTGATCGGGTTGATGGAGCGGCACTACCCCCGCCTCATCGACTACGACTTCACCGCCTCGATGGAGAACGAGCTGGACGAGATCGCCGGCGGTGACCACGCGGCTGTCGACTTCCTCACCGCGTTCTACTTCGGCAGCTCCAACGGTGCCGGTGACCAGGACATCGCCCGCTCCGGTGGGCTCAAGAAGCTGGTCACCGAGAATCTCAGCGACATCGACGCCCGTAGCGTCAACTCCATCCCGCTCTTCACCGACGACGACGGCCGCGAGGTCGTCGTCCGGGTCGGCCGGTACGGGCCGTACCTGCAACGGGAGTTGCCCGGCGGCGAGCAGCCGGCACCTGCTGCCGAGGGTGAGGAGGGCGGTGCCCAGGGCGACCGCGCGCCGATCCCCGAGGGTCTCGCCCCGGACGAGCTGACCCCGGAGAAGGTCCACGAGCTGTTCCTCGGCGGCGGCGGCGAGCGCAAGCTCGGCGACGACCCGGCCACCGGGGAGCCGATCGTGCTCAAGTCCGGCCGGTTCGGCCCGTACGTGTCCAGCGGCGAGCGCAAGTCGTCCCTGCTGCGTACGCAGACACCGGACTCGCTGACCCTGGAGCAGGCACTCAAGCTGCTCAGCCTGCCCCGGTTGATCGGTGTCGCGCCGGACGGCGTCGAGGTCTTCGCCAACAACGGTCGCTACGGCCCGTACGTCAAGCGGGGCGAGGAGTTCCGTTCGCTGGAGTCCGAAGAGCAGATGTTCACTGTCAGCCTGGACGAGGCGCTGGCCCTGCTGGCCGCTCCGAAGACCCGTGGCCGGCGGGCCGCCGCGCCGCCGCTGCGTGAGATGGGCGTCGACCCGGCGACCGAGAAGCCGCTGGTGATCAAGGACGGTCGCTTCGGTCCGTACGTCACCGACGGGGAGTTCAACGCGTCGCTGCGACGCGGGCAGACGCCGGAGGCGCTGACCCTCGAGGAAGCCTCCGAGATGCTCGCCGAGAAGCGGGCCAAGGGTCCGGCGCCGCGGAAGAAGGCGGCGGCGAAGAAGGCCCCGGCGAAGAAGGCCACCGCGGCGAAGAAGACGGCGGCCACGAAGAAGACGGCCGCCGCCAGCAAGTCGACCGCCGCGAAGAAGACCACCACCGCGAAGGCGACGACGGCCAAGAAGGCCCCGGCCAAGAAGGCCGCCCCGCGTAAGGCTGCGACCAGCACCGAGTAGGTCGGCGCCACCCTGGTTCGCTGTAGATCTTGGACAGTTTCCGTTCCGCCGAGACGGAAACTGTCCAAGATCTGCGTCATCCGGTGTTCCGTGTCACGGTCGCCGTGGAGACTTTCGCTGTTTCACCGGTACCGCCGTACCGTATGGCCATGCCGTCAATTCGGAAGAGGCGTGCGGGCGGGGAGAAGCGGGCCGCAGTCCTCGACGCGGTGGCCGACGTGCTCGCCACACGCGGCTACGAGAACACCCGCTTCGCTGACGTGTCCTCGGCCGGCGGTGTCGCGATCAGCACCTTGCAGACCTACTTCGGATCGCGCGAGGACATGGTCATCGAGGCGATGCAGGTGTTCACCGACCGGGAGGTGGACGCCCTGCGAGCGGTGTCCGCCGCCGAAGCCGATCCGTGGCGACGGCTCGTCGCGCTCGTGGACCGGAGTCTGCACAACTCGGAGAGCACCCGGCAGATCCTCGTCGAGTTCTGGCGGGCCGCGATGCGTGACGACGAGCTTCGCGACCACAGCGCCCAGGTGTGGGCCCGCTACCGGGCACCATTCCTGGCCGCCGTGCGGGAGGGCGTGAGCCGGGGTCACTTCACGTTGGCCCACGACGCCGAAGCGGTGACCGATCTCCTGCTCTCGGCTCTGGCCGGTCTGATCGTCTCCCGCGTCCAGCACCATCCCGCGCCGACACCCACTGATTTCCGGACAGTCCTCCTGGCCCAGCTCAGGCTGATGCTGGGCGTCAACGGCGAAGAGCCCCGCACCGAGAGTTGAGGAACGATGACCACCGTCGAGATCACCCGTTTCCGTGTGCCCGCCGAGCGCGCCGAGGCTCTTCTGGCCGCACGGCCGGCGATGCTGCGCGACTTCGAGGCCGACCGCGCAGGCTTCCTCGAAGCGCGACTGGTCCGGTTGTCGGCCGACGAATGGCTCGACATCGTCTTCTGGGTTTCCTCCGAAGACTTCGCCGAATCGCGACGCCGGGGCGCGGACCGGTCGGGTATCCAGACCTTCTTCTCCCTGATCGAGTCGGTGATCAGCGTCGAGGAGGGCACCACAACCGAAGCGACGGGTGCCTGATGCGCGCGGCGTCGCACGACCGGAGAACGGAACGACCATGATCTGGACAGCCGGATTCCGCACCGCCGTGATCAGCCCGTACGAGCGGCTCCAGTTCAGCGAACCCCGTAGCTTCGCCGACCAGACCGTTCGTCAGGTGCTGCACCTGGCCGGCGGTGGGGAGGCCCTTCGCGTACGCCTGACGAACCGCTATGGGCGTACCCCGTTGACCATCGGTGCCGCCACTGTCGTGGTCGGTGACCGGCCCGTGGCACTCACCTTCGACGGTGCCGCGCGCCGTGTCATCCCGGCGGGCGGGGAGGCCGTCACGGACCCGGTCAGCGCTCCCGTGGCCGCCGGCGCGGACCTGGTCGTGAGCCTCTACCTCCCGGAGCGGACCGACCTGGCCACCCACTCCCACAAGCCGGCGGAACTCACCCGAGTAGCCGACGGCAACCAGGTCACGACTCCTCAACCAGGGTGGACGGAGCAGGTCGAAGCCCGGTTCTACATCTCGGGCGTCGACGTGCTCGTCCCGCCTGACACCGCCGTCGGCGTGGCCTTCGGTGACTCCTGGTTCGAGGGAGTCGGCACCACGACCAGCGCCAACCGCCGCTCGGTCGACGTCCTCAACCGACGGCTGAAGCGCGGGTGGGTCGTCAACCAGGGCATCGCCGGTAATCGGCTCCTGCGCGACACGGTCGGCGAACACGGGTTGGCACGCTTCGACCGGGACGTCCTCTCGATACCGGCGGTGACCCACGTCCTGGTCCACTTCGGCATCAACGACCTGGGTCTACCCGGCATGCTGGGTGAACCTCCGGTCACCGCCGGTGACCTGGTCGACGGCTTCCGCGCGCTGGCCGACCGCGCCCACGGCGCCGGCCTGAAGATCCTCGCCGCCACCATCGGTCCCTTCGCGGGTGCGGGCCCCGAGATCAGCACGCCGGAGGGTCTCGCGATCCGGCGTGAGGTGAACGAGTGGATCCGCACCACCGACACCTTCGACGCCGTCTTCGACGTGGCGCGCGCCGTCGCGAACCCGCACGCCCTCGACCACATTCACCCCGCGCTGGACAGCGGCGACGGCATGCACCTGAACGACAGGGGCGCCGAAGCCATGGCCGGTGCCGTCAACCTGGACGACCTCGCGCTCTAGCAGGGCAACCCGTTACGCGCCGAGGACGTGGGTCAGGTGGGGGTTGGTGAAGACGCGGTTCGGGTCCAGGCGATCGCGGACGGCCTGGAAGTCGGCGAAGCGGGGGTACGCCGCGGCCAGCGACGCGGCGTCGCGGTAGTGCATCTTGCCCCAGTGCGGTCGGCCGCCCAGCCCGGCGGCCACCTGCTCGAAGGCCCGGAAGTACGGCTCGTACGGCATGCCGACGTACTGGTGCACGGCGATGTAGGCGTTGTCCCGCCCGTAGCCGTGGGAGAGCCAGATGTCGTCGGCGGCGGTGAAGCGCACCTCGACCGGGAAGAGCACCTTGAACGGCAGTCCGTCGACGATCCGCCGGAGCGCCGCGAGCGCCTCGGGCAGTGCCTCGCGGGGCAGGCCGTACTCCATCTCCATGAAGCGGACCCGGCGCGGGGTGCAGAACACCCGGTCGGAGCGGCCGGTGTACCGGCGTTCGGTGAGGGCACGGGCGGAGACCGCGCTGATCCCCGGCGCGAGGGCGGGCACGGCCCGGCCGAGGCGGCAGGCCCCGGCGAAGACCCGGTTGGACAGGAAGTCGTCGTCCAGCCAGCCGCGCCAACGGGACAGCGGCCGGTCGTTGGCGGGTACCCGGTCGTTGGCCTTGACCTGGACCCGAGAGGTGTACGGGAACCAGTAGAACTCGACGTGGTCGTGGCGGCCGATCAGCGCGGGCAGCTCGCCGAGCACATCCGCCATCTCGGCCGGGCGTTCGTGGGCGTGCAGGACGAAGGCGTCCACGCAGCGCAGGGTCACCTCGACCAGTACGCCGATCGCGCCGAGCGACACCCGGGCGGCGGTGAGGACGTCGGGATTCTCGTCGGCTGAGCAGTGCAGCACCTCGCCGGTGCCGGTGACCAGTGTGATCGCCTCGACGAAGGTGGAGAGGCACCCGTAGCCGGCGCCGGTGCCGTGGGTGCCCGTGGAGATCGCCCCGGCGACGGTCTGCGCGTCGATGTCGCCGAGGTTGGGCAGCGCGAGGCCGTGCCGGGCGAGCAGGCTGTTGAGCGTGTGCAGTGTCATTCCCGCCGGTACGGTGACCAGCCGGCGGGCGACGTCGACGCTGACGGGGGTGTCCAGCTCGGACAGTTCCATCCGGCGGTCGTCGGCGAGTGCGACGGCGGTGAACGAGTGGCCGCTGCCCGTCACGCGGATCCGACCACCGGTGGCGACGGCGTCCCGGACGGCTTCTGTGACGTCGGTCGGCGAGCCGGGGCGCAGGATCGCGGTGGCGCTGCCACGCTGGTTGCCGGCCCAGTTGGACCATGTGGCGGTGAGCGATGCGGTGCCGACCATGCGCGCTCCTCATTCATGAATATGAACTGACTTCATATCAGGAACGTTGTACCTGGTAAATACCGCAATCGCGATCCGCTCGTTGTACCGGTAGTCACGGACTCGTGACGTGGAGATATGTTCATCCGTCGAAGGGGGGTGGCGCAGAGTGTCCACACCAGCCGCCACGACCGGTCCGCTGCGCCGCGTACCGGTGCAGGGTCGAAGTGTCGCGCGGGTACAGCGCATGTTGGATGCCTGCGCCGAACTCGTTGACGAGGTGGGGTACGAGGGGCTGACCACGACCCTGCTCGCCGAGCGGGCCGAGGTGGCGATCGGGTCGGTGTACCAGTTCTTCCCGGACAAGCGGGCGATCGTGCAGGCGTTGACCCTGCGCACGATGGAGTCCTACCTCCAGCGCCTCGACGAGCGGTTCGCCTCCGACGAGATGACCCACTGGTGGGACGGCGTCGACGCCGGGATCGACGAGTACATCACCATGCACCGCACCGTCCCCGGCTTCCGTACCCTGCACTTCGGCGACGTGGTCGACCTGCACCTGCTCGACGAGCAGCGGGACAACAACGGCGTGATCGCCGACCAGTTGGCCCGGGTGCTCACCGAGCGTTTCGGGCTCACCGACGTACCGAAGCTGCGCTTCGTCCTGGAGATCGCGGTCGAGGCGGCGGACGCGCTGATCAAGCTCGCGTTCCGGCGCAGGTCCGACGGTGACGAGCGGGTGCTGATCGAGGCGAAGGCGCTGATCCGGGAGTACCTGCATCGGCAGGTCGACGGCGAGGACAGCGGTCGGCCCGCTGTCGGCCAGCAGGCCCAGCCCGCCTGATCCGTGCTCGTGGCCCGGGGGCGGGCGTCGGCTCAGAGGAACGCCTGCCCCTCCCCCCGGTAGGTGGGCACGCTCGCCACTACCGTGTCCCCCTCGACCAGGTGCAGGTCGTTGACCCGTTCACACAGCTCGCCGGCCTTGGCGTGCCGGAACCACACCCGGTCGCCGACGCGCAGGGTGGCCGCCGCCGCGCCGGACAGCGGGGTCTGCACCTCACCGGCGCCCTCGGTGCCGACCAGCTTGAGCCCGGCCGGCAGCCATGGCCGAGGTAGCCGGCTGTCGGCGGCCGGACCGGAGGCGATCCAGCCGCCACCGAGCACCGTCGCCAGCTCCGGCGTCGGCCGGCGGACCACCGCGCAGGCGAAGAAGGCCGCCGGGGTGGGGCGCCAGGCGCGGTAGGCGTCGAACAGCGTCGGCCCGTACAGGCCCGATCCCGCGGTGACCTCGGTTACCGCGGGATCGGCGCTGGTCGCCGCCACGCTGCCGGTGCCGCCACCGTTGACGAACTCCAGGTCGGCGTGCTCGCGTACCGCGGCCACCGCCGCACCTCGGCGGGCCAGCAACTCGCGGTACGACCCGCGCTGGGCCAGCCTGATCGCGCCGGCCAGCAGCGTCTGCCCCGGCGGCGCGTCGCCCAGGCCGGCGATCTGCGCTTCGTACGACATGAGCCCGACCAGCCGGAAGCCAGCGCGGCCGGCGACGGTGGCGGCGAGCGCGCCGGCCGCCCGTGCGCTGTGCACCGGTGAGCGGCGGACGCCGACGTGCACCCGCCCCCGTATCGGCCGCCAGGAGGCGTCCAGGTCGAGGCAGAGTCGTAGCTCGGCGCGCTGCCCGGGGGCCCGGACGGCGTCGATCAGGTCGAGTTGTCCGGTGCCGTCGATCATCAGGGTGATCGCGGCGGCCAGGGTCGGGTCGCCGGCCAGTTCGGCGAGCGCGGCCCGGTCCGCGCTCGGGTACGCGACCAGGACGTCGTCGCTCACACCGGCACGAACCAGCCAGATCGCCTCGGGCACTGTGAACGCCATGATGCCCTGCCAGCCGGGCCGGGAGAGGGCCCGACTGATCAACTCCCGGCTGCGCACCGACTTGCTGGCCAGGCGGACCGGTTTGCCGCCGGCCAACTCGGCCAGGGCGGCCGAGTTGGCGTCGAAGGCGGTGAGGTCGACCACGGCGTAGGGCGGGTCGAGGTGGGCGGTCGCCCGATCAAGGCGCTCGCGAAGTTTGTCGCTTTCGATGGCCACGTGTGCACGCTAACTGTCCGACGGTGAATGCGAAATACCCTCGCGTACGTCCGGGCTGCGGTCGGTGGCTCCGGCGGCCTAGGCTCAGCGAGCAGGAGAATGTCGCCGGTGGGGTGGCCCCCCACCGGGTCTAGAGTGTTCCACCGGAGGCGCCCAGCTATGGGCCGGCACGTGGAGGTACGGCCATCGAAAGCCAGAACAGCGGCGAGTCGCCCGGCGTGTCGCGCTCCGGCGGTCGGTCCGACGCCGCTGCCAATCAGCCCAGCGGCGGTCAGGTCGATCCGTCCGGCTATGCCGCCATCCGGTCAGTTCTGCGCATCCAGCCGTTCCGCCGGCTCTGGATCGTGCTCGGCGCGGCCTCCTTCGGCGACTGGCTCGGCCTGCTGGCCACCGCTCTCTTCGCCGCCTCACAGGTGCAGGGCAGCACCGCCCAGGGTGCCGCGTTCGGTGGAGTCACCGCGATCCGGCTGCTGCCCGCGCTGGTGCTCGGCCCGGTGGCCGGCGTCTTCGCCGACCGGTTCGACAGGCGCTGGACGATGGTCATCTGTGACCTGCTGCGCTTCGTGCTCTTCGCCTCCATTCCGCTCTACGCCCTCACCGGCGCCGCAGGCGGCCTGGTGGTCGGCTGGGCGCTGATCGCCACGTTCCTGATCGAGTCGCTCACCCTGCTCTGGATCCCGGCCAAGGAGGCCGCGGTCCCCAACCTGATCCCGCGCGCCCGGCTGGAGGCGGCCAACCAGCTCACCCTGATCACCACGTACGGCCTCACCCCGGTCGCCGCCGCCATCGGCCTCGCCGTGCTCGACCGTGGCGTCCGTGGTGCCGTCGGTGGCGACCTACCCTCCTGGGCCGAGCCGGCCCAGCTTGCGCTCTGGATCAACTCCTTCTCCCGGCTCGCCACGGCACTTGTGGTGGCGTTCGGGATCAAGGAGATCAGTGACGCGCAACGCGGTGAGGCCGAACGTGCCGAGCAGAGCATGTTCCGGCAGTTCTCCGAGGGCTGGAAGTACATCGGCCAGACCCCGCTCGTCCGTGGCCTGGTCCTGGGCATCTTCGGCGCGTTCGCCGGTGGCGGCATCGTGGTCGGCACGGCCAAGTTCTTCGCCAACTCGCTGGGCGCTGGCGACGCCGCGTTCTCACTGCTCTTCGGTGCCATCTTCGTCGGTCTGGCGCTCGGCATCGGGCTCGGCCCGATGATCGTCAAGGAGATGTCCAGGCGTCGCTGGTTCGGCATGAGCATCGTGCTCGCCAGCGCCGCCGTGATGACCCTCGCCTTCGCCATCCACCTGTCCATGGCGATCGTCGGTGCGGTGCTGGTCGGCGCCGGTGCCGGGATGGCGTTCCTGGCCGGCACGACGCTGCTGGGCGGCGAGGTGGCCGACGAGGTGCGCGGCCGGGTCTTCGCCGTGGTGCAGATCGGCACCCGGCTGGTGCTGATCCTGGCCATCGGGCTGAGCAGCGTGTTGGTCGGCGTCGGCGGCTCCCGCAAGCTGGAGATCGCCGACCTGGGCGTGTCCATCTCCTCGACCCGGTTGCTGCTGCTCGCCGCCGGTGCGGCCGGCATCTTCGCCGGGATCAGCGCGTTCGGCCAGATGGACGACAAGAAGGGCGTCCCCGTCCTCGCCGACCTCTGGGGCTCGATCCGGGGCCGTCCGCTGATGCCCTCCGAGCCGTTCGTCTCCACCGGGCTGTTCGTGGTGTTCGAGGGCGGCGAGGGCGCCGGCAAGTCCACCCAGCTCGCCGCGCTCGCCGAGCGGCTGCGCGGCCAGGGGCGTGACGTGGTGGTCACGCGGGAACCGGGAGCGACAGCTGTCGGTCAGCGGATCCGGTCGCTGGTGCTGGACACCTCCGGCGACGAGGCCCCCTCGCCGCGGGCCGAGGCGCTGCTCTACGCCGCCGACCGCGCGCACCACGTGGCCACAGTGGTCCGGCCCGCGCTGGTCCGGGGCGGTGTGGTGATCAGTGACCGGTACGTCGACTCGTCCCTGGCGTACCAGGGTGCTGGCCGGACGCTGCCCGTCGACGAGGTCTCCTGGCTCTCCTCCTGGGCCACCGGTGGGCTCAAGCCCGACCTGGTGGTGCTGCTGGACGTCGAACCGCACACCGGCCTGTCCCGGGTCGTCTCGCGCAACGCCGGCACCGACCGGCTGGAGGCCGAGTCGGTCGCCTTCCACGAGCGCGTCCGCTACGCCTTCCTCGACCTCGCCGCCGCCGACCCGAAGCGCTACCTGGTCCTCGACGCGTCCCGACCGGCCGACGAGATCACCGGGCGGGTGGTCCGCCGTGTCGAGGAGATGCTCGGCAGCCCGGGCGGCATCGTGCACCCCCGGCCGGCGCAGGGCCCGGACACCTCGGTGCAGCCCGAGTTATCCGACGCGGAGCTGGTGACGATGGAGCACAAGACCTGATGCCGGACGTCTTCGCCGACCTGGTCGGTCAGGACGACGCGGTGGCCGAACTGCGCCGGGCACCGTCACGGCAGCCCGTGCGACCAACTGCTCGGTGTTCGTTACCTCGCCGCCGACGGTGAGCTGGTGAGCGCCGGCGGTGGCGCACCCGGGCT
>NZ_JBSFBM010000067.1:0-22581 GCF_053592955.1 Micromonospora sp. NPDC002411
GCCGGCTCCAACTGCTGGCCGTCGAGGACGGCCGAACCGGCTGCGGCGCAGAAGGCGCCGTGGGCCTCGTCGCGCTCCTGCATCTCCTGCGGCGACATCGCGGCCCACTGCCGCTCGTCGCCGTGGATGAGGATCAGGTACTTCGCCATGTCGCATCCCATCGTGTGGAGCCCGGCCGGGCCCGCCTACCTCACCGACGAGTCAACCCGACTCCCGATCGACAAACGAGGGGGCCGATGTGCGTCGCGGGCACAGTCGGTCGGCGGACCAGACACCGCAGCGCGGCGTCCGCGCGCCGTTCACACCCGGGCGTCGACAGGTTTCAGCGCCGTGTCGAGCGGCAGGTCGCGCATCCGACGGATCGGGGTCGACAGATAGATGATCGGGGACAGGACGGTGAGCGCCCCGAAGAGCAGCAGGGTGGTACGCGCGCCCAGTGGCCCGGCCAGGACGCCGGCCAGCAGCCCGCCGAGCGGGATGGCGCCCCAAGAGACGAACTTGACCGTGGCGATCACGCGGGACAGGAGCTCCGTCGGGCTGGCGAGCATCCGGTAGGTGCGGGTGGTCACGCTGAGCACCACCGAGGAGACGGCGAGGATGACGTTGCCGGCGGCGAAGGCGAGGTAGCCGGCGGCACCGGTGCCGAGCGGGATGATGAGCGCGCCGGGCACGCTGGCGAAGGCCGCGATGATCAGGCCGCGTGCGGTGCCGAACCGATCGGTGAACCGGGTGGTGAGCGCGGCGCCGATGAGGGCGCCGAGGCCGTCGGCGGCGAGCAGCAGGCCGACCATGACCGGCGGCGCGTGCAGCTCACGCACCAGGTAGAACGGGAAGAGAGCGAGCATCGCGCCGCTGACGAAGTTCGTCGCTGTGGCGTCCCACATGGCCGGGCCGATGATCGGGTGGCGGAGCACGAAGTGCCAGCCTTCCCGGATCATGGTGACCATCGGTGGCCGTTCGGTCGGCCGCTGCACCCGCCGGGCCGGGAGGGTGCGCAGCAGCATGGCGGAGACCAGATAGCTGACGGTGTCCACGAACAGCGTCGGCACGGCACCCAGCACCTGCACCGCGAGGCCGCCCAGGGAGGGCCCGCCCAACTGGGTGACGGCGTGGGTGCCGGAGTTGAGGCTGTTGCGCGCCTGCAACTGCGTGGCGGGCACGACCTCCGGCAGGAAGGTCTGGTTGGCCACGTCGAACAGCACGTTGGCGAAGCTCACGACCAGTGCGACCCCGACCAGTTGGGCCACCGTCAGGGCGTCGAACCACCAGGCCAGGGGGACGGACGCGATGGCCAGGGCCCGGATCAGGTCCAGGGTCACCTGCATGCCGCGCAGCGGCACCCGCTGCACGACCACCCCGGCCGGCAGGCTGATCAGGAGGTACGCGAGATAGCCGGCTGCCGTGATCAGACCCATGTCGAAGGCTGACGCGTCGAGGACGGTCAGTGCGGTCAGTGGCAGGGCCACCCCGCCGACCGCCGAGCCGAGGTGACTCGTCGTGCTGGCACCCCACCAGCGCCAGAAAGGAGTAAGTCTCATAATGGAACTGACCATTGTGGTTGACGCGGGTCCAGGTGACCCCGCCAACGGGGCTTCGGGCGCGCGAGGTGACGGCCCTCGGGGAACACCGAGCGACTCGCCAGGTGGCCTACGGCTCCCGCATCCGGGATCTGAGCACGTCGAACTCGCATCCCGGCGCGTCCGGATCGAAGCCGTGCTCGATCAGCCAGTGCGAGGCCACCAGGCTGCGCAGTGACCACCAGGCGCGGATCACGTCCCGGTCCACGTCGGTGCCGTAGCCGGCAAGCAGGTCTTCCAGGCGTTCCTCGTGCCCCAGCGTCACGATGGCGAGGTCGAACATGGCGTCGCCGGGCGCGGCCTCGGACCAGTCGATGACGCCGGTGACCTCGTCGCCGTCCACGAACACGTGGGTGATCTGCAGGTCGCCGTGGATGAACACCGGTTTCCACGGCCGGAGCGCGGCTCCGGCGATCTCGCGATTGCGGTGGATCACCTCGGCAGGCAGAACGGCGTTGGCGAGCAGCCACGCGCACTGGCCGTCGAGCTCCGCCGCCACGTCGTCGAGCCTGCGCCCCGGCCACGGCGGCAACGGCGCGTCGTGCAGCCTGCGGATGGCTGCGCCCGCCGCGGCCCACGCCTCCGGCGACGCGGCAGACGGTTCGCCGAGGAGGCCGAGAGCCCTGCCGGGCACGACGGCGATCGCGAGCACGGGCGGCTCGTGCCAGAGGATCGCCGGGGTCGGTATCGGTGCCAGGGCCATGGCCCGTACCTCGACGTCGGCGTGCGCCAGATCTCCGTCGACCTTGAGGAACACGTCGCCCACGCGTAGCGTCGCGCGCTGCCGGTGGGCGACGACGACTTCGACCTCGTCCATACCGGCCATCCTGGCGGCGATGGTCGCCGATGTCGCCGGACTTTGCGGATGGCGGGACACCGGCTGCTCCGCACGAAGCGCCCCGTCCGCTGTGGACGGGGCGCTTGGTCGTGTCAGTCGGACTGCGTGTCGGAGGCCGATCCGTCCTCGCCGCTCGTCGACGCCGGAGCGCTGGCTACCTCGATCCGGGGCGACCGGTCCGGCGGAAGGTGGGCGAGGTCGGCGATCACGACCACGTCCACTTCACCATCGATCATTCTCTGTTCGACGGTCTCCCAGGGTGCCCGGACGATTCCCTTCAACCGGTAGTCGTGGTGCCGAAGGTGCGACAGGCACACTGCGACGGCAGGCTCCGACGGTTCGATGTCGGCGGGGATCCAGATGACAGCTATCTCCATGATCTCTCCTGATCAACGTCGTGGACGCGGCTGGGTGATCAGGAGTTGCTGTGGCGGTGGGGGGCCCCGCTCCACGGGCCTGCTGGTGGCCCGCATGTCGACGGCAGCCACGGTGAGCCCTCGGGACGGCGGCGAGATGGGTGGCGGACGCTCGGCAGCCGAGGTGGGCGCGTCGACACCGCTGGCACCGAACCCGCTGGGTGCGGTGGCCAGCGCCAGCACGAACGCCGGTGGACCGGAGTCGGGGCGGACGGGCGGGCCCGGAGTCGGCGCTGCTGCCGCGGCCACCGTCGCCGGCGGCGGGTCGGCCGACCGGGTCCGGCTGCCGGCGGCGCCGTGGACGTCGCCACGGGACACCGTCACCGTCACCGTCGCGGCCGCCGACGACGGCTGCGGCGGCGCGGCAGGGCGGGCAGCCGGGGAGGCGGCGGGGGACGCGACGCGGGAGGTGGGTGACGGCGACGTGCGAGGTGTACGGGGCAGGTCAGGAATGGCGGTGGGAGGTTTCACCGACGTCGAGGGCAGAGGGACTGCCGGCAGCGGGACGGACGACGGCAGCGGCAGGGGAACGGCGGAGGGCAGCGGCAGAGGAACGGCCGACGGCAGCGGTAGGGCGATGGCCAGGGGTGACTCGACCACGCGGGGCAACAACTCCTCGACGATATTCGGCGAGGTGGGGGCGTGCGCCGGGCGCAGGTCGGTCGGCGACGGCAACGGTGTCGACTGGTGCGCGTGGGCGGGGTCGGCGCCCAGGGCCGCGCCGATTGCCGCCGCGCCGAGCGCCACTGCGGGCAGACTGTGCGTCAGACGCATCGGGCGAGGGCTGCGGGACGTCGCGTCGCCAACTCCGTTCGGGCCGGTATTCCGGTCCGGTGCCGCTGGCCGAGCAGTCGCCCCTTGCCTCCCGCCGTTCGTTCCATGCGCGGGTTCTTGCCCCCGGAAGACGCGGACTACACCTCCCATCGATATGTGACCGGCCCAGGGACGAGGAAGGACTCCTCTGTGGTGGGTTGATGGCGACGGCCAAGCAGGTCCAGATCACCAAGGCGCGGTGCGTGATGGCGTCGGGGGCGGCTGCCGGAGGGCGTCGTCGATGATCCCCGGCATCCGTCGGGCCACCCCGGCGAGGAGGTCGGCGACCTGGACGCGCGGGTCGTCGCGGGAGTCGACCATCACCAGCCCGGCGAGCGGTGACACACCCACCGGCAACGCCCCGGCCGGTTCGGTGCCCGCCGCCCACCTGCTGCCGTCGGCCAGCACCCGCTGAAGGCGGGTCAACCGATCGGCTGTCAGGGCGCTCTGCTCGTCGTGAGTCACCAGGACCTGCCGCCGTCCGCCGCTCCAGGACAGGACCGTCTCCGCCAGCGCCGGCAGCAGCGGTTCCAGCGGTGGGGGGACCGACCGGTCGTCGTTGTCGAGCCTGGCCAGAACGGTCCGCACGTGGTCCTGGTTGAGCTTGTCGAGGATCTC
Source organism: Micromonospora sp. NPDC002411 (assembly GCF_053592955.1). Taxonomy (NCBI): domain Bacteria; kingdom Bacillati; phylum Actinomycetota; class Actinomycetes; order Micromonosporales; family Micromonosporaceae; genus Micromonospora; species Micromonospora sp. NPDC002411. The sequence continues at coordinate 4,263 of NZ_JBSFBM010000067.1, forward strand.
GTCGGCCGCTGGGCCGAGGCGGTGTCGGAGCAGCGCGTCGCGGGCCTCGAAGAACCGCTGCACCGTCTGGTGGACCGGTAGCCGCCGCTTCATCCGGACACAATCGACGAACGCGGTCAGGAAGGCGTCCCAGTCGTTTCCGGCCGAGTGTCTGGCGGCGTGCAGGGCGATGGCGGCCGGAAGGTGTTCACTCGCCAGGCGGGTGCCCGCCGCGTACGACGGCTCGACCAGCAGGAGGTCGACGATCCGGGTGACGAGAAAGAACTCCTTGTCGATCACGTGGACGTTCGCACGCCCGGTCAACTCGGTCCGGAGCCACCCCAGGGCCTCGTCCGCACCCGAGCCGCGCAGGAACCGCCCCGACTTGAGTTCGTGTGGTGAGAACCGGAAGCCCGACCGCAGCGTGGTGATGAGCGCGACGGCTTCGTCGACGGTCAGGTCGACACTCGCGTGCGTGATCACCGGAGCGGTGGATCGCAGCAGGTTGGTGCCGGAGAACCCGGACTCGTCGCAGGCGATCTCCACGACGGCGCCGACCACCGCGTCCCTGAGCGGCATCCCGCCCTGAAGTGGTGACCTCACACCCGGGTTCCCGCCATGCGGACCATGGTCACCCGTGCACCCGGTCGGAACAACCCGATTGCGAGGTGGGACGTGGACGTCGGCGCCCGTCGGTGACCTTCGTGGGGGCGGATGGTGGGTGGGTGGCGGGTCAGCGCGGTGAGCTGAGCAATCGGTCGCCGTCACCCGAGTCGTCCGCGCTGGCGGATGGCGGAGGTGTGTATCCCCACTCGGACGAGATCTGGTTCGCGGTCTCCAGCAGGAGCGGAAGTGCCTGCTTCAACGTGTCGAGGCTGGCGATGACCTCGATGGCCGTCATCGATGCGGCGGCGATGACCTGCCCCCGTGAGTCCCTGACGGGTGCGGCGATACACCTGACGTAGGCGTCGTGTTCGCCGTTGTCGGTGGCCCAGCCCTGCTCGCGGATGCGGGCGAGTTCGGCTTCGAGGGACTCCTGGTCGGCGAAGGTGGTGTCGGTGAACCTCTCGAACACGACGTGGGAGAGAAGACGGTCGCGCTCTGCCGAGGGCAGGTAGGCCAGGATCGTCTTACCGACGGCGCTCGCGTAGATCGACACCGCGCGTCCCACCCGGGACGGCAGCTTTACGGCGTCGAACGCCGGGCTGTCCACCTTGTCGATATAGATGATCTCGTCACCGGTCAGTTGCGCCAGGTGCACGGTGTGGCTGGTCTCCCGTTGCAGCGACCGCAGGTGCGCTGCTGCGAACTGGCGCAGGTCCATCGAGCCGAGCGCGAGTTCGGACAGTTCGATGACTCCGCTACCGAGCACATAGGTGCCCGCGCCGGTGCGGCGTACGAAGCGGGCGGCCTCCAGTGTCTGCAGAATCCGCAGGGCCGTGGACTTGTGGACGCCGAGCACGTCCGCCGCCTCGGTGAGCGACAGCGGGTGCTCCGCCGATCGACGGATGAGGTCGATCGCGCGGCGAATCGATTGCGCCAAGGCCCTGTCTCCCCTCGCTGCGCCGGTCTGATGCCGCCGCTGCCATTGCGTATTACGCAATATAGTTCACGCGATGCGCAATCGCTACTTGACACCGTTGCACATGACGCTACGATCGTTGCAATTTAATCGGTACGACGCTGACTCGTAACAGTGGAGTAACTATGGGTAATCGACGCGCTCGTTTCGGCATTACCGGTGCGACATGTGCCCTCGGAATGGTTGCCGCGCTCCTGACCGGCTGCGGCTCCGACGGTGGCTCAAGTGACGGCGTCACCAAACTGACCTTCGCCGCCTCGACTTTCGGCGACCCCGGCCGTGGGCCCCAGTTGACGAAGTGGCTCGACGAGTTCAACAGCAGTCAGGACAAGGTCCAGGTCTCCGCCGCCGCGGTGCCGTACCCGACCTTCGGTCAGACGGTGCTCACCCAGATGGGCAGCGGCAAGGGCCCCGACCTGGTCCGCTTCGACATGCCCGAGTTCGAGGCCGCCTCGGACGCCGGTCTCGTCGCACCGCTCGACAAGATGATCGACGCCGGTAAGTACGACCTGCTCAAGCAGCCGGACCAGTTCATGGTCCACGACGGTGTCCGGCACGGTTTCATTTTCGAGGCGTCGAACTACGCGATGTTCTACAACGCGGACCTGATCCCGACGCCGCCGACCACCTACGAGCAGTTCACCTCCACCGCGAAGTCGCTGACCAAGGGTGACGTCTACGGCCTGGCGTTCCGCCAGACGGAGGCCGAAGAGGCCGGCGTGTGGCAGGACATCTTCAACTACGTCTACGGCTTCGGCGGCGCGTGGTCCGACGGCAAGAACCTGACGATCAACTCAGCGGAGAACCTCAAGGGCCTGCAGGCGTACAAGGACCTGTACGACGCCAACGTCATCCCGCGTGGTGCCGACGCCGCGACGTTCCGGCGGATGTTCGCCGAGGGCAAGGTCGGGATGGAGCTCAACAACGGTGGATACGTGACCGCGACGCGTGGGCAGAACGCGAAGCTGAACTTCACCGTCGCGCCGATTCCGTTCCCGGTGCGCAAGCAGGGCGCGATCTTGGCGCCGATCGTGATCAACGAGGCGAGCGAGGGCAAGGACGAGGCGGCCACCTTCATCAAGTGGGCGCTGGAGCCGCAGAACCAGGTGAAGCTGCAGGAGATCCTCGGCGCGAGCAGCGTCGCCACCACCACGCAGCGCAGCGCCGAATCGCTCAAGGCGACCCCGTTCCTCCCCGTCTTCGACGGTCTCACCGACACCAGCCTGCCGCAGATCGTCCTTGGGTTCGAGGCCAAGACGCCGGACATCCGCAAGGTGGTCGTGCAGAACGTGATCGCGGCGTTGCAGGGCAAGGCCGACCTGAAGTCGGCGCTGGACCGCGCCCAGCAGCAGGCGACCGATCTGGTCCGCTGACCGGTCGACCAGGCGACGCTGCCGGCGCGCGGCCCTTCGCGCCGGCAGCGTCCTCTCCCAGAAGGATCGAATCCGATGACTGTGCTCGAGCAGACCGGGGCACCAGAGACATCCCGCCGGCCCAGAGGGCGACGTGGACCCAGCCCACTGGGCAGCAGGTGGACGCCGTACCTGTTCCTGGCTCCCGCCGCGCTGTTCATATTCGTCTTCCAGGCGGTACCACTCGCCCAGGAGGTGTACCTCAGCTTCACCAGGACGCGGCTGCTCAACCCCACCCGCAGCGAGTGGGTCGGGCTGGAGAACTTCAACCGCATCTTCGGTGACCCCGACTTCCACCGCACCCTGCTGATCACCTTCGTCTACGTCGTCGCCTGCGTCGTCGGCGCGATCGGCGCCGGGCTCGGCGTCGCGCTCCTGCTCAACAAGAACTTCCGGGGCCGTGGTGTGGCGCGTGCGCTGGTGACCGTTCCCTGGGCCGCTCCCGGCATCGCCGTCGCGCTCATCGCCACCTGGATGCTCAACGCGCAGTACGGGATCGTGAACCGCTTCCTCGACGCGGTGGGTCTCGGCGTGCCGGGCGGCGCCATCCTGGATAGCTCCCGCTACGCGCTTCCGGCGGTGCTCGCGACGACCATCTGGCAGCTGTTCCCGTTCACGTCCGTGGTGCTGCTCTCCGCACTGCAGTCCGTACCCCAGGAGCTCAACGAGGCCGCCAGCGTGGACGGCGCCGGACGGTGGGCGACCTTCCGCGCCGTCACCTGGCAGGTCATCAAGCCGACCGTGGGCCTGCTGGCCATGCTGATGACCATCTGGTCGCTGCGCCGGTTCGAACTCATCTGGCTGATGACAAAGGGCGGGCCGGTGGGTGCCACCGAGACGCTCGTCATCGACCTCTACTCGCAGGCCTTCGACTCGAAGGAACTCGGATCGGCGGCGGCCATCGGCATGGTCGGCGTCGTCATCTCGCTCATTGTCATCATCGGCAGCCGACTGGTCGGGCGTGCTGTGGAGAAGGGGGACGTCCGATGAGGCGCTTCCGATTCGGTGTCACCGCGCGGATCGTGGCTGTACTCGTCGTGCTGGGCATCGCGGTCTTCCCGCTGTACTGGATGTTCGTCACGGCGTTGTCGAGCAACAGTGACCTCTTCGCCGACCGGCCCCGGCTCACGCCGGACCTCGGTCAGTTCGGGGTGTTCGTCGACGCGCTGGCCGAGGGCAAGGCGGCTGGGTGGCTGCTCAACAGCCTGGTCATCGCAGTGGGCACGATGGTCCTCTCCGTCGGCCTCGGTATCCCGCTCGGCTACGCGCTGTCCCGGTTCTCGTTCTGGGGCAAGGCGGCGCTGACCGTCGTCCTGCTGTTCACGCAGATGCTTCCCGAGGCGCTCATGGTCGTGCCGCTGTTCGCACTGTTCCGCCGCTTCGACCTGCTCGACTCACTGACTGGCCTGGTCCTGGTGAACTCGGCCTTCGTCCTGCCGATCGTCGCGTTGATCCTCAAGGGTGCGATCGACGGCATCCCGAAGGAGTTGGAGGAGGCGGCCCGTGCCGACGGCGCCCGACCCTTCACCACACTGACCCGCATCAACGTGCCGTTGATCGCCCCGTCGATCGCGGCGACAGCGGTCATCGCCTTCTTCCACGCCTGGAACGAGTACGTGTTCGCGGTGACGTTCATCTTCAACCCGGACCTGCAACCGGCGTCCGTCGGCATCGCGAACTTCATCGGCGAACTGGGTACGCCGATCCAGACGGTGATGGCCGTCGCCTTCCTGTTCACGCTGCCGGCCGTCGCCTTCTACCTCCTGGTCCAGAAGTACGTGGTGTCCGGCATGACCGCCGGTGCGGTGAAGGGTTGAGCCGAAAAATGAAGATCGTCTCCGTCGACACGGTGGTCGTCGACTTCTACCGTACGAATCTCGTCATCGTGCGCGTGCACACCGACGAGGGGATCGTCGGGCTCGGTGAGGCAACCCTGGAAGGCAAGGAACGGGCCGTCCAGGGCGCGATCGCGGAGCTGGCCGAAGCGGTAGTCGGCCTGGACCCCACCAGCATCTCGAAGACCCTCTACGAGCTGGCCCGCAACTGGTACTGGCGCGGCGGACCGGTCGTCATGACCGCGCTGAGTTCGTTCGAGATGGCCCTGTGGGACATCTCGGCGCGGGACCTCGGCGTTCCGGTCTCCCGACTCCTCGGCGGCGCGACAAGGGACCGGGTACGGGCGTACGCGAACGGTTGGTTCTCCGGCGCCGTCACGCCGGAGGACTACGCGGCGGCGGCGCGCAGGACCGTGGAGTCCGGCTTCCGCGGCCTCAAGTGGGACCCGTTCGAGAACTACGACCTCACCATCACCACCCAGCAGTTGGACCGGGTGCTCGCCCAGATCGACGCGGTGCGTGGCGCGGTGGGGCGTGACGTCGAACTGTTCGTCGAGGGGCACGGTCGCTTCGACGTCCGGCACGCCATCAAGGTGGCGACGGAGATCGCCCAGTTCGACCCGGTGTGGTTCGAGGAGCCCTGCCCACCGGACAACCTCGACGCGCTTGTCGACATCCGCCGTTCGTCGCCCGTGCCGATCGCGGCGGGGGAGCGGTGGTACGGCCGGCAGGGCTTCGCGCCGGCGCTGGCCCGTCAGGCTGTCGACTTCGTCCAACCCGATGTGACGCACGCCGGCGGGATCGCCGAGCTGGCCTTCATCTCGACGCTCGCCGCGACCAGCTACGTCGGGTTCGCGCCGCACAACCCCAGCGGCCCGCTCAGCACGGCCGCGACGCTGCAACTCGGGGCGACACTGCCGAACTTCAGGTATCTGGAGATCATGGCGACGGACGTCCCCTGGCGTCCCGACATCACCAACGAGCGGCTGGTGCTGACCGCCGACGGAGACGTGTTGATCCCGACCGGGGTCGGACTGGGCATCGAGCTGGACCTCGCCGCGATCGAGCAGCATCCGTTCACACCGCATCCGCTGCGGATGTTCGAGGACGCCGTCTACGACATCCGCCCTCGGGACGAGCGGTCCTTCTTCAACCTGGAGAGTGGCTCATGACGGTGCCACGGCCCCGGGGGGCGGCCCTGGACGCGGGGTGGTCCGGTACGGCCGCCGAGGCGCTGCCGGACGATGCCGACACCAGTGTGCTCGTCGGCCGCATCTGGGATCCGTCCGTCGACGGTCCGACTCCGGTGACCGTCCGCGACGGCATGGTCATCGACGTCAGTCGTCGGTTCCCGACCGTCCGGGACATCTGCGAACTGCCCGATCCCGCCGCGGTGGTCGCCGGGCTCGACGGGCCGACGGTCGGCGACTTCGGGGAGATCCTGGCCAACACGGAGGCCGCGACCCGGGACCGTACCCGGCCCTGGTTGCTGGCCCCGGTCGACCTTCAGGTGCTCAAGGCCGCCGGGGTCACCTTCCCCATCTCGATGATCGAACGCGTCATCGAGGAGCGTGCGCGCGGAGATCTGGCCCTCGCCGCGGACATCCGCCACCGGATGCTCGCCGACGTCGGCGTCGACCTGCACAGCCTGGCGCCGGGTTCGGTGGAGGCGGACCGGCTCAAGAGCCTGCTGGTCGCCGAGGGCATGTGGAGTCAGTACCTGGAGGTGGGGATCGGCCCGGACGCCGAGATCTTCACCAAGGGGCAGGTCCTCTCCGCCGTCGGCACCGCCGTTCCGGTCGGGGTGCTCGCCGCGTCGACCTGGAACAACCCGGAACCCGAGGTCACCCTCATCGTCGCGTCCACCGGGCGGATCGTCGGCGCCACCCTCGGCAACGACGTGAACCTGCGGGACGTGGAGGGCCGCTCGGCCCTGCTGCTTCCGCTGGCGAAGGACAACAACGCCTCCTGCGCCCTCGGTCCCCTGATCCGGCTCTTCGACGAGCGGTTCGGGATGGCCCAGGTGCGCGAACTTGAGGTCAGCGTGGAGGTCAGCGGCGTGGACGGCTTCCTGCTGGAGGCGGTCTCGGAGATGACGCGGATGTCGCGTGACCCGGAGGAACTGGTGCGGCAGTTGATCGGCCCGCACCACCAGTATCCGGACGGGGCCGCCCTGATGCTCGGCACCATGTTCGCGCCGATCCAGGACCGGGACCGCCCCGGTGAGGGCTTCACCCACAAGGTGGACGACGTGGTGCGGATCAGCTGCCCGGCGCTCGGCACCCTGGTCAACCGGGTGTGGCACGCGGAGGAGTGCGAGCCCTGGCACTTCGGCGTCCGCGATCTGATGGGCAATCTGGTGAGGAGAGGACTGCTGTGAACGTGGTCATCACTGTCGACCCACGCGACGGCCGGCGGCGCTCGACGGATCTCAGCGAGACGGACGAGTCTCGGCTGGAGGCCATCGCCGACCAGGCGTCCCGAGCTGCGCAGTGGCTGTCCGGGCTGGGGAGACTCGGCAGGGCGGACATGCTCGATCGCGTCGCCGCGTCCCTGGAGTCCCGGCGCGCAGACCTGGTCGCGGCCGCCGAGGCCGAGACCGGGCTCAGCACCGCGCGGCTCGACGGGGAACTCACCCGGGCGGTGTGGCAGTTCCGGATGTTCGGCGACGTGTTGCGCGACGGGGCGTACCTTGAGGCGGCCATCGACCACGCCGCCGACACCCCCATCGGGCCCGGTCCGGACCTGCGACGGATGCTCGTACCCCTCGGACCGGTTGCCGTGTTCGGGGCCAGCAACTTCCCGTTCGCCTTCTCGGTCGCTGGGGGCGACACCGCCGCCGCGCTCGCCGCGGGGTGCCCCACCGTCCTGAAGGCCCACCCGTCGCACCCGCTGACGGCGCACGCCTCCGCCGACGCGATCGAGTCGGCCATCCGCGACCTGGGTGGCCCCGACGGCGTGATTGGCATCGTGTACGGGGAGCAGGCGGGCCGGTCGTTGGTGCGTCACCCGGCGATCCGCGCGGCCGCCCTGACGGGCTCCGTCGGGGCCGCCCGTGCCATCCAGGCGGCCATCGACGAACGGCCCGATCCGATTCCCCTCTACGCCGAGCTGAGCAGCGTGAACCCGATCGTCGTCCTGCCCGGGGCGGCCGTGGACCGGAGCGACCGGATCGCCGAGGGCCTGTTCACCTCCTTCACGGCGTCGGGCGGTCAGCTGTGCACCAAGCCCGGCCTGGCGTTCGTCCCGTCCGACCCGGCCGGTGACCAGTTGGTCGACGCGCTGCGGGAGCGGGTCGCCTCGGCGGTGGGCGCGGTTCTGTTGAACGAGCGCATCCGGGACGCCTACGAGAAGCAGGCGGCGGCGTTCGAACGCGCCGGCGCTCGGGTCGCGGCGCGACCCCAGGTCGAGCCAGGCGAGGGCTTCACCGTCGCGCCGACGCTGCTGGAGGTCGGTCTGCCGGACCTGACGACCGAGATCGCCGACGAGTGCTTCGGCCCGCTGCTGATCGTGGTCCGGTATCGCGACGTCACCGAACTCGACGCCGCCCTGGCGACCGTCCCACCGTCGCTGACCGGCGCGATCCACAGTGGACCCGCCGATGAGACCGCTGTGGTACGCCGGCTCGTCGACGTGTTCGCCGCGCGCGCCGGCCGCATCGTCTTCGACGGGTACCCCACCGGTGTCCGGGTCTCCTGGGCCCAGCACCACGGCGGACCCTGGCCGTCGACCAACGCCGTACACACCTCGGTGGGGGCCACGGCGATCCGGCGGTTCCTGCGCCCACTGGCATGGCAGGACGCCCCGGAGTGGATCCTCCCCGAGGAGCTTCGAGACGAGTACGCCGCCATTCCACGTCGAGTGGACGGGAGGCTGGAATCGAAGGGGGAATAGTCGCGAGGTAGGTCGTTCCCGCACGGTTCTTCGGTGGTGCCAGGTCGGCCGGCGAGCAGTTTCACGAATTGATCCCGGATGGATTCGTGCCGGTCGCCCTGGTGTCGCTGAACTGTGCCCTCAATTGCCTTCGTTGCGCAAGGCAAAAAGTGTCATTGACCGTCATCGTATTTCGTGGTTTTGTTCTGGACAGGGCCAGATGTTAGCGCTCGCATAGCGACATCGCCCGTTCCTGGTATCCGTTCACCTCACCATCGAATGGTTGGTCGACTGCTCGGTGCGGTCTGACCACACGCCGAAGAGGGAGCAGGAAACATGTCCGTCGCCACATCCCGTCCCCCGACGTCGACGCCGAGCCGTCGGCTGGCGATCGCACTGCTCGCCGCCGCCACCGTCGCGGCCGGAACGGTAGCGGTTCCCGCGGCGTCGGCCGCACCGCCGGCGCCGCTGGGCCCGACCGTCACCCGCACCGACAAACCGCCGACCGGGTACGCGGTGACCTTCCGGTACCGGGCGCCCGACGACGTCCAGCAGGTCCACGTGTACGGCGACTGGTTCTTCTCCCGACCGGAGAACATCCCGTGTCAGGACTGCGGCGACGCCCGGCCGCCCACCGAGTGGCAGCCTGGCGACGTTGCGGCCACCCCGTGGCACATCCTGCCCATGCGGAAGGGCCCCGACGGGGTGTGGACGTTCACCACGCCGCTGCCGGCGGGCACCTTCCGCTACGCGTTCACCCACGACTGCGCCAATGAACTCGGCACCGGCTGCACCCTGCACGACGACCCGGCGAACCGGTGGCAGATCCAGCCGCAGTACCCGGGAGCGCCCGGCGCGGTACGCAGCACGATCTACGTGCCGACCAGCAGGAAGTTTCCGACCTACGACACCGGTTACCAGGCGCCGGTCGCCCGGATCGGCCGGTTGGAGTCCCGGCGGTACACCTCGCCGCTGTCCACCAACCCGGCCGGAGTGCACGACATCGTCGTCTACACGCCGCACGGCTACGACCCCGACCGGGCCGAGCCGTACCCGACCCTCTACCTGAGCCACGGCAGTGGTGACCACTCCACGGCCTGGACGATGCAGGGCGTCGCCCACCTCATCCTGGAGAACGCGATCAAGGATCGGGCGGCGCAGCCGATGGTGATCGTCTCCACCGACTTCAACGGCCTGCCCGGCGGCAACGAGGGCTACGTCGACGAGCTGCGGAACAACATTTTCCCGTTCGTCGAGCAGAACTACCACGTTTCCACCCGCGCGCAGGACCGGGCGTTCGGTGGCTTCTCGGCCGGCGGCAGTCGGGCGTACACCATCATGTACAACCACACCGACCTGTTCGGCTACCACGCCGCCTGGAGCGCGGGCGGCCCGGCCGCCACCCCGACGCAGATCGACGGCATGAAGGCGGTGACCGGCGGGATCATGATCGGCACCGGGCTCCAGGACCGTCTGGGCAACATCGCCGAGAACTCGCAGCGCAACGCCGCCGCCCTGCAGGCCGCCGGTGTCGAGCTGGACGAGTACAACGTGCCGGGCGTGCACACCTGGCACGTCTGGCGCCCGCTGCTCAATCACTACCTGCGTACCCTGACGTTCCGCGCCACGACGACGGGCCTCGACGTCACGGCGGCACCCGTGGGCGCCTCGCACCACACCACTGTCACCGCCACCGCGACGGTCGGTGCCGTCAGCACCAGCACCTCCGCGCCCTCCGGCACTGTCGAGTTCTCCGCCGGCGACACGCACCTCGGGTCGGCCCCGGTGCACAACGGTGTCGCACGGCTGAGGAAGACCCTCCATGGCGAACTCGATGCTCCGGTGGTCGCTCGATACCGCGGCGACAGGCTCTTCAACGGTTCCCACAGCTCCCCGGTCGACGCCCGGTAACCCCGGCTCGACGGCGAACTCGCGGCCGGGGTGGTTCGTCAGCCGATCAGGTGGTCACATCGGTGGCCCGGAGCCGCAGCATCGTCCAGGACGCGGGCGGGAGGGTCAGCTGGACGCCCGTGTCGGCGCTGCGGGCCGTGCCGTTGGGGCGCGGCTCGGCGTGGTCCGGACCGTCGGCCGTGTTCTTGGCGTGCAGGTCGGTGCCGCCGACGGTGACGCACTCGATGATGCCGGCCAGCCGGGCGCCGGTGACATCCACTGTCACCTCGGCCGGGGTGGTGACGACGCGGTTGACCAGGAACACGGTCATCTCACCGGTGTTGTCGTCCCAGGTGGAGACCGCGTCGACAGCGTCGATCTCGCCGAAGCGGTCGGTGGACGTCGTACTGCCGTCGCGGAGCACGTCGAGCACGGCTCCCTGGGCGTGCCGGGCGGTCCGGGCGAAGGGGTGGAAGATGGTCTGTCGCCAGGCCGGACCGCCCGGTTCGGTCATGATCGGTGCGATCACGTTGACCAGTTGAGCCTGGCAGGCTGCGGTCACCCGGTCGCTGTGCCGGAGCAGGCTGATCAGCAGCCCGCCGACGACCACCGCGTCGGCCACGCTGTAGTGGTCCTCCAGCAGGGGTGGGGCGACCGGCCAGTCCTCGCCGCTCGGCGGGTTGGAGGGAGCGGCGGACTGGTACCAGACGTTCCACTCGTCGAAGGCGATCATGATCTTCTTGGTCGACCTGCGGATCGCCCCGACGGAGTCGGCGATGGCGGTGACGGCGTCGATGTACCGGTCCATGTCCTCGGCGGAGGCGAGGAAACTGGCCAGGTCGTCGTCGACCGGCTGGTAGTAGGCGTGCAACGAGATCAGGTCGACGTCGTCGTACGCCTCGGTGAGCACGTCACGCTCCCAGGCGCCGAACGTCGGCATGCCGAGGTGTGACGAGCCGCAGGCGACGAGTTCGAGGTCGGGATCGAAGCGGCGCATGGCCTTCGCGGTCTGCGACGCGAGCCGCCCGTACTCGGTGGCGCTTCGCTGACCCACCTGCCACGGGCCGTCCATCTCGTTGCCGAGGCACCACAGCTTGATCCCGTACGGATCGGTGGTGCCGTTGTTCCGCCGCTGGTCGGCGAGGTGACTGCCGCCGCGGTGGTTGGCGTACTCGAGCAGGTCGACGGCCTCGGCGGTGCCTCGGGTGCCGAGGTTGACCGCCATGATCGGGTCGACGTCCGCCTTGCCGACCCAGCGCATGAACTCGTCCAGCCCGAACTCGTTGGTCTCCAGGCTGTGCCAGGCGAGGTCCAGCCTGGCGGGCCGTTGGTCGACCGGGCCGACGCCGTCCTCCCAGCGGTAGGAGGAGACGAAGTTGCCGCCCGGATAGCGGACCGTGGTGACGCCCAGTTCCCGAACGAGCGCGAGGACGTCGTGCCGGAAGCCGTCCGCGTCGGCCGTCGGATGCCCCGGCTCGTAGAGGCCGGTGTAGACGCAGCGTCCCAGGTGCTCCACGAACGAGCCGAAGAGCCGCCGTGGCACCGGCGCGACGCGTCGGCGCGGGTCGAGGCTCAGACGGTAGGGGAGTGGACTGTCGGTGCCGGACGGTGGTTCCGGCGCTCCGTCGAGGTGGGTGTTCAGGGCTGGCTCCCTTCGTGCGGGATCCCGCCGTGACGTGGACGTCGCGACGCGGACCCGGGGGTGGTGGGGTCAGTGCGAGCTCTGGACAACATGATGATCGCCGATTACGTTCTTGATCTATGTAAACGTTACCGATCACGTTTACAGTAGGGAATCCGATGTCCATGATCAATATCTGCGCCGGCGGTCCGCCCCACGGCGCCCCGGCCCGGGTCGGGCGTCTGGTGTCAGTGCGCGCCGGTCGATCGTCGATGCCGCAATCTCGTCGTTTCCGCCTCGCCGCCGCTGCGGAATGGTCCCGACGGGGAGGTGGCGTCTCGATGTCGACGGGGGTCGAACCACGGTGCCCGACGACGCAGTCGCCGGTCGCCGGAGGCAATAGTTGTTAGCGTGCCCACGGTCTTGGCGAACGCGTGTCCATGACCGTGTAGTCGTCCTGGTAGGACGGTCGGCGCGAGGGTGAAGAGGCCTTGTGTTCGTAATACTTGTCCGTTACGTTGGCAACACCCTGGAAACGTAACCGATAACGATTGCAGTCCAGAGGGAGCGGCATGACCGAGGTCAATGCGCCCGTGACAATGAGTGATGTTGCTCGGGTTGCCGGCGTTTCCACAGCGACTGTTTCGCGGGTGGTCAACGGCCATTACGGCGTCAGCGCCAACACGGTGGCCCACGTCCGCTCGACCATCGAGCAACTCGGTTACGAGTCGAGCCTGGTCGCCACGAGCCTCCGGCGCAGCCGCACGAATGTCCTCGGCCTCGTGACGCACAGCTTCCAGTCGTACACCGCCGAGGTGCTCAAGGGGGCGATGAAGGCGCTGAGCCGCTCGGGCTTCGACCTGATCGTCTACGCCAACAGCGACCTTTATGGGTCCTACTCGGAGGGCTGGGAGCGGCGGCACCTGACCCGCCTCTCGGGCACCCTGACCGACGGGTGCATCGTGGTCACGCCCTGGGGTGAGGTGCAGAGCCGCACGCCAGTGGTGGCCATCGACCCGGCGAGGGGCACGACGGGGCCCTCGGTGATGGCCGACAACCTAGCGGGCGCCACCACGGCCGTCGAGCACCTGCTCGCTCTGGGCCACCGGCGCATCGGCTTCATCGCGGGTCGGTCCAGCCTGGAGGCGGCCTGGTCCCGTGAGGAGGGCTACCGCGCCGCGCTGACCGCCGCCGGCGTCCCGGTCGATCCGACGTTGATCGGCCGAGGTGACTTCAACCCCGAGTCGGCGGTTCCGCTGGCGCGGGCTCTCCTGCAACAGGTGGAGCCGCCAACAGCGATCTTCGCGGCGAGCGACGGGATGGCCCTCAAGGCCCTGGAGGTCGCCAGGGAGTTGGGAGTCTCCGTCCCCGCGGACCTGTCCGTCGTCGGGTTCGACAACATCCCGGAGTCGGCGTCGACGGCACCAGGACTGACCACTGTGGACCAGTCGATGTACCAGCTGGGATACGAAGCCGCGCGGATGCTGAAGTCCCTGGTGACCGGCGAGTGGGAGGGGCCGCACCGGATAGTGCTTCCGACCAGCCTCGTGGTCCGCAGCTCGACCGCGCCACCGAAGAGCACCTTGGCATGACGGTGAAGGAGGTGTCAACGCAGAACCACGGCTAGATCCACCAGTGCATCGAGCCGGCCAGTCGGGTCGCATCCGCTGCCGGCGCAGAGAGGAGTGGAGCGTGACAACCGAACCGTACCATGGGCGCTTACGCCGGCTGGGTGGGCGTCGGCTCTCGGCGGCCCTCACCGCCGGAGTCATCGCCGTCGCAGCGGTACTGCTCGCACCGCAACCGGCGGCGGCGGCCGACACCCCGTGGCTGACCGTCTCCCCGGATCGCTACGCGTCGTTCACCGTCCCGGCCGCCTACGTCCAGGAGCAGCTGGGCACGGTGTCGCAGGTCGTGGTGGAGGGCAACTTCGGCCCGTCCTCGGCCACGGCGGAGTTCGGGTTGACCCGCCGTGGTGACGTGTGGTCCGGCGTTCTCGGCGCACTCGAGCCGGGGCTGTACCACTACCAGTTCACCGCCGACGACACCAAGAGCATCAAGGACCCGACGAACGACACGAGTGTGGCGTCCGACCCGCTGCTGAGCACCTTCTTCGTCGCGGGTGACTCGGCACGGTGGTTGGTCGACGCGCCACCCGGCACCGGCGGTGAGGTCGGGACGCTGACCTACCGGACCAGGGCCGGGCAACGGTCCGCCCTGGTCTGGACACCACCGGAGTACGCGGCCAAGGGCCCGAAGGCCTACCCGGCGCTCTACCTGCAGTCGGGTGACGGCGTGGCCGCCACCGACTGGCTCGATCTCGGACGGACCAGGCAGATCCTCGACAACCTCTCGGCCGCGGGCACCATACGGCCGATGGTGGTCGTGATCACCGACGACTCGGGCGACAAGGAGCTGAAGGACCTACGCAAGGCGGTCGCCGACAACTACCGGGTCCTCCGCGATCCGGCCCACCAGGCGATTGCCGGAGTGTCCGACGGCGCGACGGTGGCGGTGAAGGCGGCGTTGGCCAAGCCGGCTCAGTTCGGCTACGTCGGCTGGTTCTCGGGTCGGTCGGTCCCGGACGTCGACCGGAAGGACGCCAAGGCGGTCAACCGCACCGTCAAGCTGCTGCGTCTCTACACGGGCAACGTGACCGATCCGGCGCACAACGCCACCTACCGGCTGGCGAAGGCGTTGGGTCGGGCCGATGTCAGGTTCGAGTCGGACGGGGTCAACCCGGACGGTGGCGCGAACTGGGACACCTGGCAGGAGAATCTGGTCGACTTCGTGCCGAGGCTGTTCCGGCATGTGTCGGACCACGGGCCGAGCCCCGGTCACGGGCAGCTGAAGGGGGAGTTCAACCCGCCGCCGGCGGGCACCACCCCGACGCCCTTCGTCAGCGAGGACGGCTTCGTCACCTTCGAGACCACCACCGCCTTCGCCGACGCCCAGCACGTCACGGTCTGGGCGAACATCGCTCCGGGTGGCAGTTGGCTGCGTGTGCCACTGGCCCGTGACGGTGACCGGTGGCGGGCGACACTGGGCCCTCTCAAGCCCTGGTTCTACTACTACCGGCTGATCGTGGACCGGGTTCCGTTCAAGGACACCTCGAACCCGACGAAGGTGACCACCGAACCGATGTGGAGCACCTTCTTCATCCCGGGGCCGGGAGCCCGACTGCTGTCGGACGTCCCCGCCGGCCAGGGCGGGAAGGTCGAGAGCATGACCTACACCAGCACCGTGGCAGGCCAGGACCGCACGGCGCTGGTGTGGACCCCACCCGGGTACGACCCGGGTCGTGCCGAGCCGTACCCAGTCCTCTACCTCCAGCACGGCGGTGGGCAGAACTACACGGACTGGGTCGAGATGGGACGCGCCAAGCAGATCCTCGACCACCAGTTCCTCGACGGTGACCTGGTGCCCATGGTGGTCGTGATGGGCAACGGCAACTCGTCCAACTTCAACCGGGAGCTGTTGGAGAACATCGTTCCCACGGCCCGTGCCCGCTACCACGTCTCCAGCGACCCGTCCCAGCAGGCGCTCGCCGGTCTGTCGATGGGCGGCGGTCAGGCGTTCGGCGTGCTGCGGGCGTACCCCGGGCAGTTCGCCTACGTCGCGGCCTTCTCGGCCGGGTTCGGCAGCGGCACCGGCGTCGACGTGGAGGCGATCAACAACGGCACCAGGATGCTGCGCCTGTACGTGGGTGACCAGACCGACTTCGTGTACCCGAGCTTCATAGCGTCGCTGACCACGTTGGACAACCTCGGTATCCGCTACGAGTTCGACGGGGTGACCCCCGGGCCACACGGTTGGGACGTGTGGCAGAAGAACCTCATCGACCTGGCGCCCCGTCTGTTCAAGCGCTAGGAGCCGTTCCAGGCGACGCCACCGGGAGCGGGTTTCCCGCCCCCGGTGGCGCCCGCCAGTGCCCGGATGCCTCCGCACCGCCACCCCGAAGGGAACCACCTCAATGAAGAGAAGACGGATACTCGCCACGGTTGCCATGCTCGCGGTCGGGACCGGCCTCGTCGCCTGCTCCGGCGACGAGGGCGGAAATGATGCGAGCAACTGCACGAACACCATCACGAAGAAGGACCTGCCGGTCGTGACGATGTGGGGGTGGTACCCGAACACCCAACTCGTCGTCGACAACTTCAACAAGCAGAACAACGAGGTGCAGGTCTGCTGGACCAACGTCGGGCAGGGCGGCGACGAGTACGACAAGTTCCAGACGGCCATCTCGGCGGGCACCGGCGCACCCGACGTGATCATGGTCGAGGCGGACCGGATCCCGACCTTCCAGATCCAGGGCGCGCTCGTCGACATCAAGAAGTACGGCTACGACGCGGTGAAGGCCAACT
Organism: Micromonospora sp. NPDC002411; assembly: GCF_053592955.1. Classification (NCBI taxonomy): domain Bacteria; kingdom Bacillati; phylum Actinomycetota; class Actinomycetes; order Micromonosporales; family Micromonosporaceae; genus Micromonospora; species Micromonospora sp. NPDC002411. Next base: position 20,819 of record NZ_JBSFBM010000067.1, read on the forward strand.
ACAGCGAGGGTGCCTGGAAGGACGTGTCGGTCGGCGACGCGGTCTACGGCGTCCCGGTCGACGGTGGCCCGATGGGCATGATCTACCGCAAGGACATCTTCGACAAGTACAAGATCACCCCACCGAAGACCTGGGCGGAGTACGAGCAGACCGCGCAGAAGGTCAAGGATGCCGGTGGCCCGCTGTTCGGGGACCTCGGCGCGAACGTCCCGGCGGTCCTGATGGCGCTCCAGATCCAGAAGGGCGCCGCGCCTTTCACCGTCGACCCGGCGCAGCCGAAGTCGATCGGTGTGAAGCTCAACGACCAGGCGTCCAAGGACGTGCTGGACTACTGGGGCGGCCTCGCCAAGAAGGGCCTGGTCGGGACGCAGGACCAGTTCACTCCGGAGTACATCTCCGGCGTGATCAACGGTAACTACGCGACGTACATCTCGGCGGCGTGGGCGCCGGGCTATCTGACGGGCGCGGGCGTCGGCAAGGGCCAGGACACCGGCAAGTTCGCGGTGGCGCCGCTGCCGCAGTGGGACGAGGCCAACCCGGTGCAGGTGAACTGGGGCGGGTCGGCGTTCTCGGTGACCAAACAGTCCAAGAAGCCGGAGTTGGCGGCGAAGGCCGCCTACGGGCTCTACGCCGACAAGGAGTCGCTCACCGACGGCTGGACCAACCAGATCATCTTCCCGCTCAACCTCACGGCTCTCAAGGACCCCGCGTTCATCGACCTGAAGGTGCCGTTCTTCGACGGCCAGCAGGCGAACAAGGAGGTCTACGTCCCCGCCGCGGACGCCTACAAGGGCGTCGCGTACGCCCCCTTCGGCCAGTACTACCTCGACGCCATGACGAAGCAGGTCAGCGAGGTCATCAAGGGGTCCATCACCGGTTCGCAGGCTGCCGACCGGATCCAGGAGGACGTGGCGAAGTACGCCAAGGAACAAGGCTTCACCGTTCAGTGACCTGACGGGTGGGCCGCGCCGTCAACGGGCGGGCGGCCCACCCTCGACCCTCGGCGTCCACGTCCCGGAGACCACAATGACACTCCTGACCGAGAAGAGCGCACCGCGTGCTCGTAACGAGACACGCAAGATCCGTGGCAAGGTACACCTCCGCGAGCACCTGATGGGCTGGCTCTTCGTCGGGCCGTTCGGGATCGTCTTCCTGGCGTTCCTCATCGCGCCGCTGGCGTACGCGCTGTATCTCAGCCTCTTCCAGAAGAAGCTGATCGGCGGCACCAGCTTCGTCCTCTTCGACAACTACGTGAAGGCGTTCACCGACCCGAGCTTCCTCTCCGGGGCGTGGTTCGTCATCCGCTTCTCGCTCGTGTCCATCCCGATCCAGATCGTCCTCGCGCTCGCGATGGCGCTCATCCTGGACGCGGTGACCACGCTGTTCGCTCGCTTCTCCCGCCTGATGATCTTCCTGCCGTACGCGATTCCGACGGTCATCGGAGCCGTGATGTGGGGGTTCCTCTACAGCAAGGGCTTCGGCCCGCTCACCGACATCTTCGGCCTGTTCGGCGCCACAGCACCGGACTTCCTGAGCAGTGACCTGATCTTCTATGGCCTGCTCAACGTCGTCACCTGGCAGTGGGCCGGCTACTACATGATCATCCTGTACGCGGCGTTGCAGGGCGTCGACCCCACCCTCTACGAGGCCGCCCGGATGGACGGCGCCGGGCGGTGGCAGATCGCGACGCGGATCAAGATCCCGCTGATCGCGCCCGCGCTGATCCTGATCCTGGTCTTCTCGCTCATCGGCACCCTGCAGTT
>NZ_JBSFBM010000068.1:0-22209 GCF_053592955.1 Micromonospora sp. NPDC002411
ATCGACCAAGAAGTCCCGCGATTTCCACCCTGACACTGATCGAGGCGGTTGGAGGCGATTAACGAGAATCGTCCTCACAAACCGTCGCTCCTGGGGGACCCGGTCCACCGGGGTCAGCACGCTCCCGACCCGCGCGTCGTCGCGGCCGACCCGGGTGATGGCCACGCCCTCGGGCAGGTCGCCGTACTCGTGCCGGACCGCGCCGGTCGCGGCCGGCACCTCACCGGTCAGTCCACGGAGACGCTTGAGTGGGGTGAAACGCCATTCCTCCTCCAGGCCGGTGAGGGCCGGGAAGTCGGTGACGTCGTACGAGCGCAGCGCCTGCGACTTGGTGCTGGGCGGAGGCGCGGAAGCCTGGGTAGTCATCTCTTCCTTGGTCTGTCATGAATCGGAGGGTCGAAGCGGGCTGGACCGGACCCGGCCTACCGGGTCCGGGTCCGGCCATGGCCGGGCGGAGGCGGCGTCAGCCGACCGCGCCCTCCATCTGAAGCTCGATCAGGCGGTTGAGCTCCAGCGCGTACTCCATCGGGAGCTCCTTGGCGATCGGCTCGATGAAGCCACGCACGATCATGGCCATCGCCTCGTCCTCGCTCAGGCCCCGGCTCATCAGGTAGAAGAGCTGGTCGTCGCTGATCTTGGAGACGGTCGCCTCGTGCCCCATCGACACGTCGTCCTCGCGGATGTCGACGTACGGGTAGGTGTCCGAGCGGGAGATCGTGTCGACCAGCAGCGCGTCGCACTTGACAGTGCTCCGGCTGTGGTGCGAACCCTCCAACACCTGGACCAGGCCGCGGTACGAGGTGCGGCCGCCGCCCCGGGCGATCGACTTCGACACGATGGTGCTGCTCGTGTGGGGCGCCGCGTGCACCATCTTGGCGCCGGCGTCCTGGTGCTGACCCTCGCCGGCCATCGCCACCGAGAGCACCTCACCCTTGGCGTGCTCGCCGGTCATGTAGACCGCCGGGTACTTCATCGTCACCTTGGAGCCGATGTTGCCGTCGACCCACTCCATGGTCGCGCCCTCGTGGCAGACGGCGCGCTTGGTGACCAGGTTGTAGACGTTGTTCGACCAGTTCTGGATGGTCGTGTACCGGCAGCGCGCGTTCTTCTTGACGATGATCTCCACGACCGCGCTGTGCAGCGAGTCGGAGGAGTAGAGCGGGGCGGTGCAGCCCTCGACGTAGTGCACGTACGCACCCTCGTCGACGATGATCAGCGTCCGCTCGAACTGGCCCATGTTCTCGGTGTTGATCCGGAAGTAGGCCTGCAGCGGGATCTCCACGTGCACGCCCTTCGGCACGTAGATGAACGAGCCACCGGACCACACGGAGGTGTTCAGCGCGGCGAACTTGTTGTCGCCGACCGGGATCACCGTGCCGAAGTACTCCTTGAAGACGTCCTCGTGCTCGCGCAGCGCCGTGTCGGTGTCCAGGAAGAGCACACCCTGCTCCTCAAGGTCCTCACGGATCTTGTGGTAGACGACCTCGGACTCGTACTGCGCCGCGACACCGGCGACCAACCGCTGCTTCTCCGCCTCCGGGATGCCCAGCCGGTCGTACGTGTTCTTGATGTCCTCCGGCAGGTCCTCCCAGCTGGTGGCCTGCTTCTCGGTGGACCGCACGAAGTACTTGATGTTGTCGAAGTCGATCCCGGTGAGGTCCGCGCCCCAGGCCGGCATCGGCTTGCGGCCGAACAGCCGCAGGCCCTTCAGGCGCAGGTCGAGCATCCACTCCGGCTCGTTCTTCTTGGCCGAGATGTCCCGCACCACCGCCTCGTTGATGCCGCGCTGGGCAGTTGCCCCGGCGGCGTCCGGGTCGGACCAGCCGTACTCGTACCGACCCAGGGCGGCGAGCTGCTCTTCCTGGGTCAGGGGCTGGACGATCTGCTCGGTCATTTATCTGTCCTCACAGTGGTGACGGGATTACCGGATTGAACACGGCCCGGCTGGGTCGGAATGTGCGTGGTGCACACCCCGTCGCCGTGCGCGATGGTGGCCAGGCGCTGCACGTGGGTGCCGACCAGACGGGAGATCACCGCGGTCTCGGCCTCGCACAGCTGGGGAAACTCGGCGGCCACGTGCGCCACCGGGCAGTGGTGCTGGCAGAGCTGACCGCCGGAGGCGATCGTGGTCGCGTTGGCAGCGTAACCCTCGGCGGTGAGCGCCGCGGCGAGTGCCTCGGCGCGGGCGAGAGGATCGTCGCCGGCGTCCTCCATGGCCGCTCGGCAGCGGGACTCAAGAGCGGAAACCTGCTCGGTGGCGAACGCCTCGACCGCGTCCGAACCCCCGCTGCGGGCGATCCAACGCAACGCCGCGGTGGCCATGTTGTCGTAGTGGTGTGTGCCACAGCGGACCCGGGCGGCCTCGGTCAACAGGAACACCTTGGCCGGACGCCCCCGGCCACGGCTGCCCTGCACGGTCTGCTCACGGGCGTACACGTCACCGTCGGCGAGCATCGCGTCCAGGTGTCGGCGGATCGCCGCCGGGCTGAGCCCGAGGGCCACACCGAGCTGCGCGGCAGTGGTCGCCCCCCGCTCCAGCAGCAACTGAGTGACCCGGTCGCGGGTGGAGATCTCGGCCGCTGCCGGACCGGCGAGGCCGGCCGACGTGGTCACGACGGGCGCGGACGCGGGCGCACCGACGGCCGGACCGGCCGTCGGCTGCTGCTCGGAGAGCGCCGCCGCGTTTTTCACAACGCCAACGTTACGTAATTACGCGGAGGGTCGCAAACCCGGGCCCCGGTGATCCGAACCACCGCGTCGCCGGAGTCGGACGAACCTCGATCACTACGGTGCGTAGGATTTGCGCCGTGAACCGAATCGCCCGTCCGGTCTCCGGCACCCTGCTGCGCCGCCTCGCGCTCGCCTCGATCATCGCGAACGTGGGGATCGTCGTCACCGGCGGGGCCGTCCGGTTGACCGCCTCGGGCCTCGGCTGCCCCACCTGGCCCCGGTGCACCGACGATTCCTACGTCACCACGCCCGAGATGGGCGTGTACGGGGTGATCGAGTTCGGCAACCGCATGCTGACCTTCGCGGTGGGCCTCATCGCGCTGGCCACCCTGCTGGCCGTGCTGGCGCACCGACCCCGCCGCCGCGGGCTCCTCCCACTGGCCGTCGCGGTCTTCCTGGGCATTCCCGCCCAGGCCGTGATCGGTGGGATCACCGTGCTCACCAACCTCAACCCGTGGGTGGTCGGGCTGCACTTCCTGGCCTCGATGGCGGTGATCGCCGCCGCGTACGCCCTCTGGCGGCGCATCGGCGACTCCGACGGCCCGACCCTGCCCACCGTGCCCACGCCACTGCGCACGCTGGCCCGGGTCACCACCGGCGTCAGCGTCGCGGTGCTGGTCATCGGCACCTGGGTCACCGGCAGCGGCCCGCACGCCGGCGACCACGGCGCAGCCCGCAACGGGCTCGACCCGGAGTCGATCTCACAGGTGCACGCGGACGCCGTCTTCCTGCTGATCGGCCTCTCGGTGGCGCTGATCTTCGCCTTCCGCGCCGTCGGCGCGCAGCGCGCCACCCGTGCCGCGATCGTCCTGGTCGCCGTGGAGCTGGGTCAGGGAGTGATCGGCTTCGTGCAGTACTTCACCCACGTGCCAGCCCTCCTGGTCGGGGCGCACATGCTCGGCTCCTGCCTGGTGCTGCTGGCGACCCTGTCCGTGCAGTGGTCCACCCGGGAACGTCGGCCGGTCACCCCGGCGCCCCAGGCCGCCCCGACCGACGCCGCCACTCCGGTCCCCGTCACCGCCTGACAAAGCCCCGCGCCCCAGATCCTCACAACATCAGGGATGTTGCTGCCTCCGGCACGCGGGAGGCAGCAACATCACCGTTCTTGCGCGGATCTTGACGACGAACACCGCCGCCGGGTGCCAGGAAGCGGGTTCTGCACGCCCGCAGCCGTCAAGGTCACGCTCGATCCAGGATGTAGTGGCCTCAACGACGCCCCGATACCACTACATCAATGATCCAGCACGATCCTGGGGCGGAGTCCAGCGTCCGGCAGCGTCCGGGAAGAACTGCCGCAGGGTGGGTCAGCCGCGGCGGGCCAGGTGGGTGGTGATCGCGTCGGCGAGCCGTTCGGGGGCGCCGTCGGCGTACCCGATGAAGAGTGACGGCTCGGTCAGCTCCAACTCGACGAGGACCGGCTGACCGTCCGGGCCGGGGATGAGGTCGACCCGGGCGTAGAGGAGCTGCCGGGTGCCGCCGGGGACCGTGGCGAGGGTCTTCTCGGCCACCGCGAGCTGTTCGGGTCGGGCGGTACGGGAGGTGATCTCCTCGGCCTTGTAGAGCCCGTCGGGGCCGAGGTCCGGGCCGGTCAGCATGGGGCCCTTGCGGATCGCGTGGCTGAACGCCAGGCCGTCCGGGCCGGCCAGGAAGAGCAGCGCTGTCTCGCCCTCGGTGTCGACGGCGCGCAGGTACGGCTGGACCATGGTCACCCGGCCGGCGTCGGAGAGCCGGCGGGCGTGCGCGGCGGCGAGGTCCCGGTGCTCCGGGTCGGCCAGGTCGTACCGGCCGGTGTCCTGGCTGCCGGCGCTGACCGAGGGCTTGAGCACGTACTCGCCGGTCTCGGCGGGCGGCTGCCAGCTCTCCCCCGGCTCGACCCACGTCGTCGGCACTGTCGGCACTCCGGCGGCGCTCAGCTCGGCGAGGTAGCGCTTGTCGGTGTTCCAGCGCACCACCTCGGCCGGGTTGACCAGCAGTGGGACCGTGGCCGCCCAGGCGACGAACTCGTCGCGGCGCAGCGCGTAGTCCCATGGTGAGCGGAGTACGACCAGGTCGTAGGAGGACCAGTCGACGTCGGGGTCGTCCCAGACCGCGGTCTCGACGGTGATGCCGCGGGCGGTGAGCGGGGCGAGGACCAGTCGGTCGTCCGGGTCGAGGTCGGCCAGGTCGGCACAGGTGACGAGAGCGACCCGGGGTTCCCCCCGGGTCGACTGGTGATGGATGGTCAATTCAGGTGTCTATCTCAGCGGGCCATCGTGCGCCGGGCCATCGACCGCCAGAGGTCGTTGCTCGGACGCATCTGGTCCATCAGTTCACGCTCCCAGGCGTTCTCGACGGCGACTCCCGCCTTGGCGCACGCCTCCCGTGCGGTGACGGTGTCGTCGGCGAACTGGTCGCCCCACTCACCGTCGGCACCGACCAGGACGATCCGCGCGCCACGCTTGCCGACGTACTCGATGACCGCCTTGGCGCCGCCGTGTCCAGCGGCGAACGCCTTGAGCCCTGCAACCAGGCCCTGGGGCGTCTGCTCGCCGGCGGTCTGCTCGGCCGTCAGCGTCGTATCGGAACCATCTGCCATGACGCGAAGCCTAAGCAGACTCGCACCCTCCCGTGCGAGAACCATGAACCTTTTGTGATGCCAATTACCTACAGGTTTACGGCTGGCCACAGACTTACTGTCCGTTTATATACCGACTTTTACGCCCAAAGAGCATCGACATTTGAGCATCCAACCACCGCAGGTTGAGCCCATCCGACTCATGCTGAAAGTTACTCTGATGTGACGTTAAACCCGGACAACTCATCTACGGCCATAATTAATCAGGTGATCACCGGCGTCGATCGCCGGTCGGCCATGTCGCCACGCGGCGATCGGGTCAGATCAGCGCGTCGAGCGCGACGGCCACGAAGACGATCGTCAGGTACGTCGTGGACCAGTGGAACAGCCGCATCGGCTTGACCGCCTCGCCGCGTGTCGCACGCCGGCACAGCTTGTGCGCCTCGACCACGAAGATGGCACCCACCACCAGGGTCGGCACCCCGTAGATCGCGCTGAGCCCCAGCGGCCAGACAGCCAGGGACGTGAGCACGGTCAGCCACGCGAAGATCAGGATCTCGGCGTTCACCCGTCGGGTCGACGCCACCACCGGCAGCATCGGGATTCCGGCGCGCGCGTAGTCGTCCTTGTACTTCATGGCGAGGGGGTAGAAGTGCGGCATCTGCCAGAAGAAGACCACCGCGAAGAGCCCCCAGGCGGCAGGCGCCAGCGAGCCGGTCACGGCCGCCCACCCGATCAGGACCGGGGCGGCCCCGCACGCGCCACCCCAGAAGGTGTTCGTCGGGGTCGACCGCTTGAGCCACAGGGTGTAGACGAGGTCGTAGTAGGCGATCGCCGCGAGGGTCAACCCGGCAGCCAGCAGGTTGGTGAACGCCGCCATCAGGGCGACCGACACCGCCGCCAGCACCAGACCGAAGATCAGCGCGCTACGCGGCGACACCGTGTGCGCCGGGAGCGGCCGACGCTTGGTGCGCCGCATCAACTGGTCGATGTCCCGGTCGATGTAGCAGTTGAGCACGCTGGCCGCGCCGGCGGCGAGCGAGCCACCGATCAGCACGATGGCCATCAGCCACAGCGACGGGAGACCGCCCTCGGCGAGCATCATCGCCGGGATGGTGGTGACCAGCAGCAACTCGACGATCCGCGGCTTGGTCAGCGCCACGTACGCCGACAGCACCCCGCGCACGTCCCGCCGGGCCACCGTGCCCTCGGCCGCCCGTGCCGGGTGCTGCCCGGCCGGGTTGCTCGCGGGGCGCTCGGTGATCATGCTCACGGATTGCCACCTTCCGGCATCGGCACGGGGAGATTCGGAAATGTCGGGCCCGCTCGGGTCCGCACACCGACCCACACACTACGCGTCGTCGTTTTGGCTGCCCGGCCGACCCGACAACGGTGCGGGCCGTCACACCACCGGGTTCAACCGCGCATCTGGATCGTCACGTAGCGCACACCATGCGCAGATCCCCGGGCGCACGTTTAGGCACGCTCGATAAGGTCATCGGTGAGGGTTCCGCCCATCTGCCGAGGAGCACAACCATCGTGGCTGCCAAACGACCCGCGCACTCCGCACTGAACTGGTCCGACCTCGATCGCCGGGCCGTAGACACCGTCCGCGTACTGGCCATGGATGCCGTAGAGAAATCCGGCAACGGCCACCCGGGCACCGCGATGAGCCTCGCGCCCGCGGCGTACCTCCTCTTCAACCGCGTCATGCGGCACAACCCGGCCGACCCGAACTGGCCCGGCCGGGACCGGTTCGTCCTCTCCGCCGGGCACTCCAGCCTGACGCTCTACATCCAGCTGTTCCTGTCCGGTTACCCGCTGAGCCTGGACGACCTGAAGTCGCTGCGGCAGTGGGGCTCGCAGACGCCGGGTCACCCGGAGCACGGGCACACGCCGGGCGTGGAGACCACCACCGGCCCGCTCGGGCAGGGCCTGGGCAACGCGGTCGGCATGGCCATGGCGGCCCGCCGCGAGCGCGGCCTGTTCGACCCCGAGGCCGAGCCGGGCGCGTCGGTCTTCGACCACGACATCTGGTGCATCGTGTCCGACGGTGACATCGAGGAGGGCATCAGCCACGAGGCGAGCGCCCTCGCCGGGCACCAGCAGCTGGGCAACCTCACGGTGATCTACGACGACAACGAGATCTCCATCGAGGACGACACCCGCATCGCCAAGAGCGAGGACGTGGCCGCCCGCTACGAGGCGTACGGCTGGCACGTGCAGACCGTCGACTGGCGCAACGGCGACGCCGACCAGGGCGACTACCACGAGGACGCCGAGGCGCTGTACGCGGCGCTGGTGGCCGCCAAGGCGGAGACCGGCCGCCCCTCCTTCATCGCGCTGCGCACCATCATCGGCTTCCCCGCGCCCAACAAGCAGAACACCGGCAAGATCCACGGCTCGGCGCTCGGCGCCGACGAGGTGAAGGCCACCAAGCGGATCCTCGGTTTCGACCCGGAGCAGACCTTCCAGGTCGACGAGGAGGTGCTCACCCACGCCCGCACGGTGATGGGTCGCGGCTCCGACGCCGAGCAGGAATGGACCGGCGCGTTCGACGCCTGGAAGAAGGCCAACCCGGAGCGCACCGCACTCTACGAGCGGATGGCCGGCCGGGTGCTCCCCGACGGCTGGGCCGACGCGCTGCCGGTCTTCCCCGCCGACGCCAAGGGCGTGGCCACCCGGGCGGCCTCCGGCAAGGTCCTGGAGGCGCTCGCGCCGGTGCTCCCGGAGCTGTGGGGCGGCTCGGCCGACCTGGCCGAGAGCAACAACACCACAATGAAGGGCGAGCCGTCGTTCATCCCGGCCGCGCACGCCACCAAGGACTTCCCCGGCCACGAGTACGGCCGCACGCTGCACTTCGGCATCCGTGAGCACGCCATGGGCGCGATCCTCAACGGCATCGCCCTGCACGGCGGCACCCGCCCGTACGGCGGCACGTTCCTGGTCTTCAGCGACTACATGCGTCCGTCGGTGCGGCTGGCCGCGCTGATGAAGCTGCCGGTGACCTACGTGTGGACGCACGACTCGATCGGCCTCGGCGAGGACGGCCCGACCCACCAGCCGGTGGAGCACCTGACCGCGCTGCGCGCCATCCCGGGCCTGGACGTGGTCCGCCCGGCGGACGCCAACGAGACGGCCTGGGCCTGGCGGCAGGCGCTGGAGCACACCGACCGGCCCACCGCGCTGGCGTTGAGCCGTCAGCCGCTGCCGACCCTGGACCGCGACGTCCTCGGTGCCGTGGAGGGTGTGGCCAAGGGCGGCTACGTGCTGGCCGAGGCATCCAACGGCAAGCCTCAGGTGATCATCGTCGGCACCGGCTCCGAGGTGCAGCTCTGCCTGACCGCCCGGGAGCGGCTGGAGGCCGACGGCACCCCGACCCGGGTCGTCTCGATGCCCTGCCAGGAGTGGTTCTACGAGCAGGATGAGGCGTACCGGGAGTCGGTGCTCCCTCGCGGGGTAAAGGCACGGGTGAGCGTGGAGGCGGGCATCGCGATGTCCTGGCGCGGCGTCGTCGGTGACCTCGGCGAGAGCGTCAGCCTGGAGCACTACGGCGCGAGCGCCCCGCACACCGTGCTCTTCGAGCAGTTCGGGTTCACCCCCGACCGGATCGTGGCGGCAGCGCACGCCTCGCTGGCCCGGGTGGGCGACATCACCGGTTTCACGACCGGCAACTGAGGGAGCGTGGACGGCATGACCGACAAGCTGAATGAGCTGACCGCCGCGGGCGTGGCGGTCTGGCTCGACGACCTTTCCCGGGTACGACTGAGCTCCGGCGGGCTGGACCAGCTCCGCCGCGAGAAGCACGTGGCCGGTGTCACCACCAACCCGACGATCTTCGCGAAGGCGCTCAGCGACGCCGACGAGTACAACTGGCAGCTGCGCGACCTCGCCACCCGTGGCGTGGACGTGGAAGAGGCCGTGCGCATGCTCACCACGTACGACGTGCGCTGGGCCTGCGACGTGATGCGCCCGTCGTACGACGGCAGCGACGGTGTCGACGGCCGGGTCTCGATCGAGGTGGACCCGCGCAGCGCGCACGACGCGGACAAGACGGTCGCCGAGGCCAAGGCGCTGTGGTGGCTGGTCGACCGGCCCAACCTCTACATCAAGATCCCGGCCACCGAGGAAGGTTTGTCGGCTATCACCGACACCCTGGCCGAGGGCATCAGCGTCAACGTGACGCTGATCTTCGGTCTGGACCGCTACTCGGCGGTCATGGAAGCCTTCCTCGCCGGTCTGGAGCAGGCGAAGGTCAACGGCCACGACCTGTCGAAGATCGGCTCGGTCGCGTCCTTCTTCGTCTCCCGCGTCGACTCCGAGGTCGACAAAAGGCTGGAGAAGGTCGGGTCCGACCAGGCCAAGGCCCTGAAGGGCAAGGCCGCAGTCGCGAACGCGCAGCTGGCGTACGAGCGCTACACCGAGGTGTTTTCCTCGGACCGTTGGAAGGCGCTCGCCGCCGCAGGCGCGCATCCGCAGCGGCCGCTGTGGGCGTCCACCTCGACGAAGAACCCGGACTACCGGGACGTCATCTACGTCGAGGAGCTGATCGCCGCCGGCACTGTCAACACCATGCCGGAGTCGGTCATCCACGCGTACGCCGATCACGGCGAGACCCGCGGCGACACCGTCACCGGGTCCTACGACGCGGCCCGGAAGGTCTTCGCGGACCTGGAGTCGGTCGGGGTGGACATGGCCGACGTGATCGCCACCCTGGAGCGCGAGGGCGTGGAGAAGTTCGAGGTCAGCTGGCAGGAGCTGCTCGACGGGGTCCGCAAGTCGCTGGAGGCGGCGGCGAAGGGCAAGGGTGCCCCGAACAAGGCGGCCAAGGGCAACGCGAAGGCCGCCGAGCAGGCTGGTGGGGCATGAGCGACCTGTTGAGTGGTCCGGTGGAGGCAGCCGCCGGGCTCGCCGTGTACGGCGCGGACGCGGTCGACAAGGCCGCGCCCGCCTCGACCCGGGACGCGCTGGTGAAGGCCGGCGTCCCGGGCAAGCTGGCCGGCAAGGACGCCAGCCTGTGGGGTCCGGACGCCGAGGCCGAGGCGAAGATCCGGTTGGGCTGGGTGGACACCCACCGGCGCAGCCGGGAGCTGCTGGCGCAGTTGGCCGAGCTGAAGGCGGAGCTGGCCGACCTTGATCACGTGGTGCTCGCCGGCATGGGCGGCTCGTCGCTCGCGCCTGAGGTGATCACCCGGACGCTGGGCCGCCCGCTGACGGTGCTGGACACCACCGACCCGGGTCAGGTCCGGGCGGCGCTCGGTGACCGGCTGGAACGCACCGTCGTGGTGGTGGCGAGCAAGTCCGGGTCGACGGTGGAGACCGACAGCCACCGACGCGCCTACTGGCAGGCGTTCCTGGACGCCGGGATGACCGAGGCGGAGGCCGGCCGGCACTTCGTCATCGTCACCGACCCGGGTTCGCCGTTGGAGGCCACCGCCAACGAGATGGGCGCGTTCACGGTGCTCGCCGACCCGAACGTCGGGGGCCGGTACTCGGCGCTCACCGCGTTCGGTCTGGTGCCCTCGGCGCTGGCCGGGGTCGAGGTCGCGGAGCTGCTCGACCAGGCCGACGCGCTGGCCGCGTCGCTCGGCGCCGACCAGAACAACCCGGCGCTCGCGCTGGGCGCCGCCCTGGGCGCGGCGGCGACGCTGGCCCGGGACAAGGTCGCTCTGCTCTCCGACGGCACCGGCATCGACGGGCTCGGCGACTGGGCCGAGCAGTTGATCGCCGAGTCGACCGGCAAGGCCGGGGTGGGCATCCTCCCGGTGGTCGTGGAGTCCCCGCAGAGCCCCGGTGCCACCGGCTCGGACGTGCTGACCGTCAGCTACGGCGGCGCGCTGGCCCCCGGTGACGTGCCGGGCGGCGGCGCCAACCCGGACGTGGCCGTCAACGGCCCGCTGGGCGCGCAGTTCCTGGCCTGGGAGTACGCGACCGCGGTGGCGGGTGTGGTGCTCGGCATCGACCCGTTCAACCAGCCGAACGTCACCGAGTCCAAGGAGAACACCAACAAGATCCTGGCCTCGGGGCTGCCGGCGGAGACGCCGTCGTTCACCGAGGGCGCGATCGAGGTGTACGCCCCGCAGGGCGCTCCCGGGGACCTGGCCGGCGTACTGCGCTGGCTGCTCGACGGGCTTGGCGACGACGGTTACCTCGCGGTGATGGCGTACCTCGACCGGTTCGCCGACGCCGACGCGGCCCGGCTGCGTTCGCTGCTGGCCCAGGCGGGTGGGCGCCCGGTCACCTTCGGGTGGGGGCCGCGGTTCCTGCACTCGACCGGCCAGTACCACAAGGGCGGTCCGCAGGTGGGCAGCTACCTCCAGGTGACCGGCGCGGTCGCCGAGGATCTGGAGGTGCCGGGCAAGCCGTACACCTTCGGTGAGTTGCAGGCGGCGCAGGCCGCCGGTGACCGGCAGGCCCTCGCCGGTCGGGAGCGGCCGGTGCTGCGGTTGCACCTGACCGACCGTGCCGCCGGTGTCGCCCAACTGCTCGACGCGGCCGGTCAGCTGCGGGCGTGACGATGAACGAGGTGACTGAAGCGGAAGCGAGGGGGCACCGTGAGCGCGAGGAGTGAGCCGGGTTTGCGAGCCCCGCAGTCGCGAACTGAGGATGGCTCGGTGAACCCGCTGCGCGACCCGCAGGACCGCCGGTTGCCCCGGATCCCGGAGCCCTGCGCTCTGGTGATCTTCGGGGTGACCGGCGACCTGGCCCGCAAGAAGCTGCTCCCCGCGGTCTACGACCTGGCCAACCGGGGGCTGCTGCCGCCCGGTTTCGTGGTGCTCGGCTTCGCGCGCCGCGACTGGGGCGACGGCGACTTCGAGACCCTCGCGTGTGAGGCGGCCCGCAAGCACGCGCGTACCCCGTGGCGGGACGAGGTGTGGGCACGCCTGGCCGGCAACATCAAGTTCGTCGGCGGGTCGTTCGACGACGACGCGGCCTTCGACACGCTGGCGTCGACGCTGGACGACCTGCGGCAGACCCACGGCATCACCGGCAACGCGGCCTTCTACTTCTCCATCCCGCCGGCCGCGTTCCCCGTCGTGCTCAAGCAGTTGGCCCGCACCGGGATGGCCGACAACGAGAAGTCCGGTGGTTGGCGTCGGGTCGTGGTGGAGAAGCCGTTCGGCAACGACCTGCCGTCGGCGAAGGCGCTCAACGACCTCGTCGACGACGTGTTCACCAGTCAGGACGTCTTCCGGATCGACCACTACCTGGGCAAGGAGACGGTCCAGAACATCCTCGCCCTGCGGTTCGCCAACAACCTGTTCGAGCCGCTGTGGAACTCCAAGTACGTCGACTCGGTGCAGATCACCATGGCCGAGGACGTCGGCATCGGCACCCGCGCCGGCTTCTACGACACCGTCGGCACCGCCCGCGACGTGCTCCAGAACCACCTCCTCCAACTGCTCGCCCTGGTGGCGATGGAGGAGCCGACCAGCTTCGACGCCGACGAGATCCGGGCCGAGAAGCTGAAGGTGCTCAAGGCGATCACCCTGCCCAAGGACGTCGCCCGGGACACCGTCCGGGGTCAGTACCTGCCCGGCTGGGTAGGTGGCGAACGCGCTGTCGGTTACCTGGAAGAGCAGGACGTCCCCACCGACTCCACCACGGAGACGTACGTGGCGGTGCGGCTGGGCATCCAGAACCGCCGCTGGGCCGAGGTGCCGTTCTACATCCGGGCCGGCAAGCGGCTGCCCCGGCGGGTCACCGAGGTCGCCATCATGTTCAAGAAGGCGCCGCACCTGCCGTTCAACGACGCCGACATGGAGTCGCTGGGCAACAACCAACTGGTCATCCGGGTGCAGCCGGACGAGGGCGTGGTGCTCAAGTTCGGCTCGAAGGTGCCGGGCACGACGATGGAGGTCCGCGACATCGCGATGGACTTCCAGTACGGCGAGGCGTTCACCGAGTCCAGCCCGGAGGCGTACGAACGTCTCGTCCTGGACGTGCTGATCGGCGACCGCACCCTGTTCCCGGACGCCGCCGAGGTCGAGCAGAGCTGGCAGGTGATCGACCCGTTGGAGCACGCCTGGGAGGGCACCACGCCCGAGCCGTACCGGGCCGGTGAGTGGGGGCCACGGGCCTCCGACGAGATGCTGGCCCGTGAGGGTCGCGCTTGGAGACGAGCATGATCGGGCTGTGGGACACCACCGGCAACGAGGTGGTCAAGGCACTCGCCGCCGAGCGGCGCAGCGCCGGCGGAGTGGCCAGCGGCATGGCGCTCACCCTCATCGTGGTCGTAGACGAGAAGCGGGTTCGGGAGGCGGAGGCGGCGGCAACGATCGCCGCCGCCGCCCACCCGTGCCGCCTGGTCGTCGTGGTCCGCTCCGACATCGAGCGGGAGCGCAACCGGCTCGACGCGGAGATCGTCGTCGGTGGGCGACTCGGCCCGTGCGAGGCGGTGGTCACCCGGATGTACGGTCGGCTGGCCCTGCACGCCGAGTCGGTCGTGATGCCGCTGCTCGTCCCCGACGTGCCGGTGGTCACCTGGTGGCACGGGGAGCCGCCGGCGGAGATCGCCACCGACTTCCTCGGGGTGGTCGCCGACCGGAGGATCACCGACTCGGCGCAGGCCGCCGATCCGGTGGAGGCGCTGCGGCAGCGGGCCCGGGACTACGCACCGGGCGACACCGACCTGGCCTGGACGCGAATCACCCCGTGGCGGACGCTTGTCGCCGGGGCGTTCGACACGACCAGCGAGCAGGTCACCGAGGCGACGGTCGTCGCGCCGGCCACCGACCCGACGGCCGCGCTGATGGTCGGTTGGCTGTCCAGCCGGCTGGGCATCACCCCGCGCCGGGTGGACACCAACGAGTTCCCCCGGATGCGTGAGGTGCAGTTGAGCTGCGCCAACGGCGACCAGCTCACGCTGACCCGCGAGGACAGCATGGCCGTGTTCCGGCGGACGGGCCAGGACGACAGGGCTCTGCCGCTGGTCCGCCGCCCGCTCGGTGACGAGTTGGCCGAGGAGCTGCGCCGCCTGGACGCCGACCAGGTGTACGCGGAGGCGCTGGGTGCGACGGTGGGGTGGGGGTGCCCCGCCGCGGGCTGGTGATCGCGGTGGCCACCGCCATGCAGGAGAGCAACCTCTACAACGTGGCCAGCGGCGTCCTGCCCGAGTCGCAGGACTACCCGCACCAGGGCGTCGGCTGGGACCACGACTCGGTCGGGTTGTTCCAGCAGCGGTCGAGCAGCGGTTGGGGTCCGGTGGGTCAGTTGATGGACCCGGAGTTCGCCACCCGGCAGTTCCTCGCCGCGCTGGAGCAGGTGCCCGGCTGGGAGGGGATGCGACTGACCGACGCCGCTCAGGCGGTGCAGGTGTCCGCGTACCCCGAGCACTACCAGCAGCACGAATGGCGGGCCACCCGGGTCGTCGACGCCATCGTGCCGGCGGGGCGGTAACCTACCGACCACTGTGGACGGTGAGGGTTGAGGCTGTCGCATCCCGGGTACATGTGTTGCGGGTTAGGGGTACACATGACAGAGGGATCATCGACAGGAGGACGCCATGTCACTGATGCAGCGAATCACCACGTTCCTCAGATCGCCGAAGGGGCAGCAGTTGGTGGAGCGAGGCCGTCGCGAGATGGCCAAGCCGGCCAACCAGCAGAAGCTCAAGGGGCTGGCGGCTCGGCTGTCCAACCGCCGCCGCTGACCGCTCCATCGGCCGCCCTGTCCGCCATCTCCACCCCTGGGGAGACCCGGTGACCGACACCCCACCCGTTGGCGGCCAGCCCGCCGCCCCCACTCCGCAGCCGTCCGCCGGCCTCCCGGCCGAGCCGGTGGGCGCCCCCGAGGGTCCACCGGCCCGTCTCTGGGACCGGATGCGGGACGACCCGCAGTACGCGCCGGAACACCTCGCCCTGGAGGCCGTACGCCGGCTCGGGCCGGAGGCCGTGCAGTGGGCCGCCCGGGCCCGGGCCGAGCAGCCCGGCGTGTCGGCCGACGTCCTCGCCGACCAGGCGGCCCGCAAGTTCGTCAACCTGGCCCGGCTGTCCGGCGCGGTCTCCGGAGTGGCCGGGCTGCCCGGGGCGGTTATCGATGTGGGCGTGCTGGCCTGGACCCAGGCGCGGATGGTGCTGCACATCGCCGCCGCCTACGACGTCGACCCGCTGCACGGCGACCGGGCCACCGACCTGCTGGTGCTCCAGCGCGTGCACAAGGTCGCCGAGAGCGCGCGGCTGGCTCTCGGCGTGGCCGCCGGCCGGGAACGCGCCGACGCGCTCTTCGGTCTGGGCGGCCAGCGCCCGCTCGGTCGGGTCATGCTGCAACTCGGCGTCCGGCTGGCCCAGATGGCCGGTGTCCGGGCCGCCAAGCGGATGGTCGCCAAGGTCATCCCCGGCGCCGCCATCGTGCTCGGCACCTGGGCCAACTCGTCGGCCACGAAGGACCTCGCGAAGCGATCCCGGGCCCTCTACCGCTCCCGGGGCGTCGGCGTCCCGGAGCCCCGCCAGCGCTGAGGGTCGGCCGGGCCGGTCAGTTCGCCGGGCCGGTCAGTTCGCCAGGCCGGAGGAGCGCCAGGTGACCTCGGCGATGCGGCCCTGGCCGGTGGCGTTGGGGTGGAACCAGTCCAGTGGGTTGAGCATGTCCAGAGTGAACCGGACCTTGTGCACCGCGCCGCCGTCGTGCCGGCAGCGTGAGCCGTACGCCCGGCAGGCCGCCACCAGCTCGGTGTTGTACGCCTGGATCCGCTCCCGTACGGCGGCGCGGCGAGCCCGGTCGGCGGGCGCCGTCGAGGTCGCCTCGGCCAACAGGGACGGGCAGATGCCCCGGCGCCACGCGCGAACCGCCCGGGAGTCGCCGTGCCCGACCTCCCAGAGCCGGTACAGGTCGGGGATGCTAACCACCAGCACCCGGGCCTTCGGGCGGCCGGTCTTCAGCACCCGTAGGCCCCGGTCGACGTCGGCGCGGAACTCGGCGACCGGCGTCATCGCGTCCACCACGCCCCTGCAGACGTCGTTGGCGCCGATCAACACGGTGACGTAGTCGGGGCGGTCGCGTACCGCCGCCTGGGCCTGGCCTTCGAGGGCGTCCGCGCGGGCGCCCGGACGGGCGTGGTTGTACGTCCGCTCGCGGATCGCCGAATTCTGCTCCAGCAGTCGCCGGTAGTGGCTCTGCACCCGCAGGCCGTCCCCCGTCGACCAGGAGTTGCGCTCGCAGGAGGTCAACACCAGGCAGGACGCGAAGCCGGTGGTGATCGAGTCGCCGAGCGCGGCGATGCCACCCGGCCCGCTCGACGGCGGGGCGCTCTTGGTGGGGCGGGGCGTCGCGGAGGTGCCGCCCTCGCAGGCCAGCGCCACCAGCGCCGCGGTACAGGCCAGGGCGGCGACCCAGCGTCGAGGCATGACGTCTCCCGTTCCCGCAGCACAGAGCGACAGCGCGGTAACTCTATGCGTAGGACGGGGTTTGTCGCGAAGTTGCTGTCGGCTATGCGGCAGAGCGCCGACGTAGACGCTCTCGGGGTGCTATAAGCCCCGCCAGGGTGCCCGCTGGCCGTGCAGCCACCAGTGCAACGCCCGGGTGATCCACGGCAGCACCAGGTACGTCATCAGCGGGGTCAGGCAGAGCGTCATCAGCAGCACCCGCGCCGCCAACGGCACCGCGTCGAGGAAGTGACTCGTCAGCAGCGTGGCGCTGAGGCTCAGCGGAAAGAACGCCAGCCAGATGGTCACCGCCTGCTTCCACCTGGGCGGCGACGTCGGGGCGACCGGCGCGACCAGGTCCACCGAGTGCTCCGACGGAGGGTCGAACCACCCCTCGATACCGGTACGCCGCTCGACCCGGGTGTGCTCGACGATGCCCTGCGCCGAGCTGAGCCACCAGTGCCGCTGCGGGGACTCCTCCCACCGGCGCAGCGTCTCGGCGTCGGCGAAGCGGTAGAGCATGTGCCACTCCGGCGAACCCGGGCCGCTCTGCACCCAACCGGCGCCGAGGAACCCGGGAAACGCCTCGGCCAGCGCGGTACCGGCCCGCATCCAGGCCACCATCTCGCTGGACCGGCCCGGGTCGACACGGCGGGCGATGGCGACGGTCACCGGCACGGCGAGGGTCATTGACATGCGCCCATCCTGCGGTCGGCGGGGCTGCGGGCGCGAACGGATGTAATCGAGCACACCAGCCCGCCGGGGGTGGGAGCGCGCACTGCCGGTTAACCCGGCGAATCGGGGGTAGGTGCGTGGGTATGACGAGATCGCAGCCCCGGCGCGCCCGTGGCACGGTCGGCCACGCCTACAGCGCGCTGAACCTCCGGCTCACCCTCGCCGGCTTCGGGCTGGTGATCATGGTGGTCTTCGCGGTGTTGGCATTCTGGGCCGGCATCGCCTGGCTCGGCGTGGTCTGTGCGATCTTCGCTGTGGTCGCCGTAATCGACCTGGTCGTGATCCAGCGCCGCCGCGCCGCCCGCCGCCGCGAGGAGCCGGGCGTACGCCACTCGTTGTTCGAGTGACAGGAGGACGAGATGCCCCACATCGCCACCACCAACCCCGCCACCGGACAGGTGCTCAAGACCTACGAGGCGATGTCCACCGAGCAGCTCGACGGTGCCATCGAGCGCACCCACCTCGCCTACCAGCAGTTGCGGACGACGACCGTCGACCAGCGTGCCCGGTGGATGAACGCCGCCGCCGACCTGCTCGACGCCGAGCGCGACGAGATCGCGCGGATCATGACCACCGAGATGGGCAAGACCTACGCCTCCGCGCAGGCCGAGGTGACCAAGTGCGCCACGGCCGCCCGCTTCTACGCCGACAAGGCCCCCGCGTTCCTGGCCGACGAGCCCGCCGACTCCGCCGCCGTCAAGGCGACCCGGGCGTTCATCCGCTACCAGCCGATCGGTGTGGTGCTCGCGGTGATGCCGTGGAACTTCCCGCTCTGGCAGGTGATGCGTTTCGCGGCGCCGGCGCTGATGGCCGGCAACACCGGGCTGCTCAAACACGCCTCCAACGTGCCGCAGACCGCCCTGCTGCTGGAGGATGTGTTCCGACGCGCGGGCTTCCCCGAGGGGGCCTTCACCACGGTGCTGGTCGGCTCCGACGCTGTCGACCGGATCCTCAGCGACCCCCGGGTCCGCGCGGCCACGCTCACCGGCAGCGAACCGGCCGGTCGGTCCATCGCGCAGATCGCCGGGCGGGAGCTGAAGAAGACCGTCCTCGAACTCGGCGGCAGCGACCCCTTCGTGGTGATGCCCTCGGCCGACGTGGACCGGGCCGCCGAGGTGGCCACCACCGCCCGCTGCCAGAACAACGGCCAGTCGTGCATCGCCGCGAAGCGGTTCATCGTGCACACCGACGTGTTCGACGCCTTCGCGGAGAAGTTCGCCGCGAACATGGCGGCGCTGCGCGTCGGTGACCCGATGGACGCGAACACCGACGTGGGGCCCCTGGCCAGCGAGCGGGGCCGCGACGAGGTGCACGCCCAGGTCCGCGACGCGGTCGACAACGGTGCCACGGTCCTCTGCGGCGGCGAGCTGCCCGGCGGTGACGGGTGGTTCTACCCGCCGACAGTGGTCACCGACCTGACCCCGCAGATGCGGATGTGGTCCGAGGAGGTGTTCGGCCCGGTCGCCGGCCTGTTCCGGGTCTCGTCGTACGAGGAGGCGATCGAGGTCGCCAACGGCACCAACTTCGGGCTCGGCTCGAACGCCTGGACCCGGGACCCGGACGAGCAGGAGCGCTTCGCCACCGACCTGGACGCCGGGAACGTCTTCGTCAACGGCATGACCACGTCCTACCCGGAGTTGCCGTTCGGAGGGGTGAAGAACTCCGGTTACGGGCGGGAGCTGTCCGCGCTCGGTATGCGGGAGTTCTGCAACACCAAGACGGTGTGGGTCGGCGAGGGCGCCGCCTCGGCCGGCGCGGGGGCACACGCGGAATAGCGCACGCATCAGCCGACGCCGACATGGGTAGGAAGTGCGCCCATGACGACGTTCGGATTCCACGCCTCACATGAGCAGATCGGCCCGCGCGCCCTCCTGGAGGCGGTGATGCACGCCGAGCGGGCCGGCTTCGACGCCGCCATGTGCTCCGACCACTTCTCCCCGTGGAGCGCCCGGCAGGGCGAATCCGGCTTCGCCTGGTCCTGGCTGGGCTCCGCGTTGCAGGCCACCGGTCTGCCGTTCGGAGTGGTCAACGCACCCGGTCAGCGGTACCACCCGGCGATCATCGCGCAGGCCATCGGCACCCTCGGCGCGATGTACCCGGGCCGTTTCTGGGCGGCGCTGGGCACCGGCGAGGCCAGCAACGAGCACATCACCGGCGACCCGTGGCCGCGCAAGGACGTCCGCGCCGCACGGCTGCGCGAGTGCGTGGACGTGATCCGGGCGCTGCTGGCCGGCGAGGAGGTCAGCCACGACGGCCTGGTCCGGGTGGACCGGGCCCGGCTGTGGACCCGCCCGGAGCAGCCGCCCGCGCTGGTCGGCGCCGCCGTCAGCGTGGCCACCGCCCGCTGGTGCGCCGAGTGGGCGGACGGGCTGATCACCGTGAACGCGCCGGTGGCGCACCTGCGCGAGATGATCGACGCGTACCGGGACGCCGGTGGGCGCGGGCCGCTGCACCTGCAGGTGCACGTCTCCTGGGCGCCCGACCAGGCGCAGGCCGAGGCCATCGCGTACGACCAGTGGCGCAGCAACGTCTTCGCCCCGCCGGTCTGCTGGGACCTGGAGACCGCCGAGCACTTCGACGTGGTCTCCGCCGACGTACCGGCGCAGCGGGTCGCCGAGGTGGTCAACGTGTCGGCGGACCTGGGTCGGCACGTCGGCTGGCTGGAGGAGTACCTGGAACTCGGCTTCGACCAGATCGCCCTGCACCACGTCGGGCAGGAGCAGCGCGGCTTCATCGACGCGTTCGGCACCGAGGTGCTGCCGAAGCTGCGCCCGGCTGGCTGATCGAGGCTCGGATCCGCCGGACCCCTAGGCTCGTACCCCATGGAAAGCCTGTTTCCGGTCGTCGTCTTCCTGGCGATCGCCACCCTGGGCGCCGCGCTGGCCCGCCGGCTCGGCCTGCTCGCGCCGATCGTGCTGGTCGTGCTCGGTCTGGCGCTCTCGTTCGTGCCGGGCTTCCCGCAGGTCCACCTCGAGCCCGAGTTGGTGCTGATCGGCATCCTGCCGCCGCTGCTCTACGTGGCCGCGCTGGAGACCTCGGTACCGGCGTTCAAGAACAACATCCGGCCGATCCTGCTACTCGCTGTCGGCCTGGTGCTGTTCACCGCGTTCGTGGTCGGGTTGGTGCTGCACCTGCTGCTGCCGCAGTTGCCGTTCGCGATCTGCCTGGCCCTCGGCGCGGTGGTCGCCCCGCCGGACGCGGTGGCCGCCACGGCGGTGGCCCGGCGGGTCGGCCTACCCCGCCGGGTCGTCACCATCCTGGAGGGGGAGAGCCTGGTCAACGACGCCACCGCGTTGGTGCTGCTGCGGGTCGCGACGATGGCCACGGTCGGCTCGGCGGTCGGCACTGCCGACGTCGCCATCGAGGTGCTGCGGGCCACCGGCGGCGGCATCCTGATCGGGGCGCTCGGGGCGGTGGTCTTCGGGTTCCTGCACCGGCGGATCAGCGACCCGCTGCTGGACAACGCCCTGTCGCTGATCATCCCGTTCGCTGTGGTGTTCACCGCCGAGCACCTGCACGCCTCCGGGGTGGTCGCGGTGGTCGTCACCGGCCTGGTGCTCGGCCACAAGCTGCCCCAGTTGCTGTCGGCGGCGTCCCGGTTGCAGATCGGCGCGTTCTGGCGGCTGGTCCGTTTCCTGCTGGAGGGCCTGGTCTTCCTGCTGGTCGGGCTCCAACTACGGGAGGTGCTGCGCGACCTTGACGAGCCGATCGGCTCGCTCGTCCTGATCACGTTCGCGGTGCTCGCCGCCGTCTTCCTGACCCGGTTCGTCTGGCTCTTCCCGGCCACCTACCTGGCCCGGTTGGTGCCCCGGGTGCGCCGACGGGACGCCAGGCCGTCGCCGAAGTTCCCGATCATCATCGGCTGGGCCGGGATGCGCGGCGTGGTGACCCTGGCCGCCGCTCTCGCGTTGCCGCTGACCCTCGCCGACGACGAGCCGTACCCCCGGGCGTTGTTCATCTGGCTGGCCTTCGCGGTGATCGTCTTCACGCTCGTCGGCCAGGGCGCCACGCTACCGTTGGTCGCACGCCGGTTGCGGCTGCCACCGGACGACCCGGTACAGGACGCGCTGTCCGCGGCCGGTGTGCAGCAGCAGGCCAGCCGGGCCGCCCAGGAGCGCCTCGACGCGCTGGCCGACAGCGCCCCGGAGGCGGTGGTGGACCGGCTGCGTCGAGCGGTGGAGGACCGCACCAACATGGCGTGGGAACGGCTCGGCGGCACCGAGCGGGAGACCCCGTCGCAGGCGTACGGTCGGCTGCGGCAGGAGATGATCGACGCCGAGCGGGATGTGTTCCGGTCCGCCCGGGACTCCGGTCAGATTCCTGAGGAGGTGCTGGTGCGGGCCTATCGTGACCTGGACCTGGAAGAGTCGTTGCTGCGGGAGGTCGAGAAGTGAGTTGTGAGCACCTGACCGAGGCGGGTGCCGTCGAGGCGCGCACCCCCGACGAGTGCGCGGACTGCGTCGCCGTCGGCGACACCTACTGGGTGCACCTGCGTACCTGCCTGAGCTGCGGGCAGGTCGGCTGCTGCGACTCGTCGCCGAACCAGCACGCGAGCAAGCACTACGCGTCCACCGGTCACCCGGTGATCCGTTCGGCGCAGCCCGGCGAGGCGTGGCGCTGGTGCTACGTCGACGAGGAGATCGGCTGACCACTGGCCGGAAGCGGCTCGGCGCGGTGCGCCAGGGCCCGTCGGGTCAGCGGTGGCACAGCCAGACCGGTGACCGCGAGCAGCCCGGCCAGGGCCCGACAGGACCAGGATCCAGACCAGGTTGATCGGCAGCAGCACCTTCCACCCGAGGCGCATGAACTGGTCGTAGCGCAGCCGGGGCA